>NZ_LASY01000028.1:0-82287 GCF_000973155.1 Grimontia sp. AD028
TCAGCTGACCTGGCACCTTCAAACCTGACCATGTGGTCTGGCTCAAAAGCCCTGACCGGTGAAGATGCGTCTGGCAACTACATCCACTACGGTGTGCGTGAGTTCGGTATGACCGCGATCATCAACGGCATCGCCCTGCACGGCGGTTTCGTTCCTTACGGTGCGACCTTCCTGATGTTCATGGAGTACGCACGTAACGCGATGCGTATGGCGGCACTGATGAAAGTGCAGAACATTCAGGTTTACACCCACGATTCTATCGGTCTGGGTGAAGATGGCCCAACACACCAACCTGTTGAGCAAATCGCGTCTCTGCGTCTGACACCAAACATGAGCACATGGCGTCCATGTGACCAGGTGGAATCTGCGGTAGCGTGGAAACTGGCGATTGAGCGTAAAGACGGCCCAAGCTCGCTGATTTTCTCGCGTCAGAACCTGGCTCAACAAGAGCGTGACGCCGAGCAAGTGGCAAACATCGCCAAGGGTGGTTACATCCTGAAAGATTGTGCAGGCAAACCAGAGCTTATCCTGATTGCTACCGGTTCAGAAGTTGAACTGGCAGTTGAAGCAGCAGCACAGCTGACAGCAGAAGGCAAAGCGGTTCGCGTGGTGTCTATCCCATCGACTGACGTGTTCGACAAGCAAGATGCTGCATACCGTGAAGCGGTACTGCCATCAGACGTGACAGCACGTGTCGCTATCGAAGCGGGCATCGCTGACTTCTGGTACAAGTACGTGGGCTTTGACGGTCGCATCATCGGTATGCACACCTTCGGTGAATCTGCGCCGGCGGGTGAGCTGTTCAAGATGTTCGGCTTCACCACGGAAAACGTGGTTGAGGCAGCAAAAGAACTGCTGGCATAAGCACCCAATCAACACTGAAAACCCGCCAACTGGCGGGTTTTTTATTGCCTATTTCTTTTATAAACACTCAATAGCCAACTGAAATTATCAAGTACTTTCATACTGATACATTGATTTAGCTTCCACTGAACAAACAAAACTTTCCCACCCTGCAAATTTTTGTGCCTCGTCCCTTTCGTATCGCCTCCTTAGACTGACAAAAAATCACGAACAAGGAGTGACAGCATGACAACGGACACCAAAACCGCTAGTCAGGAATACATCGAATGGAATGTGGATCTTTCTACACCCATCACAATTAAAGGTGGCTCACTACCTTTCTCAGATACCCCTATGGTCGGCGTAAAACGCATGATGTTTGAACGCCGAGGCGATGAAATTGCACGACGCGCTACCTCTTGTGTCCGCTATGCACCAGGAAGCTCGTTCAAACCACACAGTCACCCAGGTGGTGAGGAATACATTGTGCTGGAAGGCACATTCTCTGACCAAAATGGCGACTTCACCAAAGGCTGGTATGTGCGCAACCCGGTTGGCTCAACTCACGCCCCTTTCACAAAAGAAGGTTGTGAGATCTTCGTGAAGCTTTCCCAAGTGCCTTCGACAGAACCAGACTACTTCTATCTCAACACCAACGAAGCTGATTGGACATCAGTGTCTGAGCTCCACAAAACACTGCCGCTTTGGAACTCGGACCTCGAAGAAACCTCCTTGAATCAGCTAAAAGCGGGTTATCAATCCACAGAAGAAACCTTCGACAAGGTCGTTGAATACTTTGTTCTCTCTGGCAGTGCAACCATCAATGGTACTCAGTATGAACATCACTCTTGGATGCGCTTCCCCGCTAACACGCCTGTCACGATCGCTACCAATAGCGGCGCGGTGATCTACAGAAAAATTGGTGCAGGCGAAGTACGCGTTTAACCCTTCTGCTCAACATATTCGTAAAAAACAACGGCCGGAAAACCGGATAAGGAAAAGTCATGTCTTCGGAAAGCAAAATCGCGTTATACGAAACTACGGGTTTCCCGAACCCTGCACGCATTCGAGCAGCGTTGGCTGAAAAAGGATCTTTGAATCAGGTAGAGTTTATCGAGGTTGACGTTATGAACCTTGAACACCGAACCGAAGCGTTTTACGCCATAAACCCTTTGGGAACAGTACCTGTACTTCGTACGCTGGAAGGTGAATATCTTTCAGAGTCTACCGCTATTACCGAGTACATAGATGCTTTGTTTGATGGGCCATCTCTCACAGGTAAAACCCCACTTGAGCGTGGCATGATTCACATGATGCAGCGCCGAGCCGAATCCATGGTAATGGATGCTGTTGGTGCCTACTTCCACCATGCTACAGCAGGTTTGGGTCCTGCACTCGAAACTTATCAGTGCAGTGAATGGGGCAATCATCAGAAGCAACGTGCACTAGCCGGTTTTTCGTACTTCAATCAACATCTGGAGCACCACTTGTACGTGGCTGCAGATACATTCTCGATGGCTGATATCACCTTGTTCTACGGTCTGGCATTTGCCGAATTTGCGGGTATTGAAGTCCCAGCGGAACTCACCAACCTAATCGGTTGGAGACAAACCATGTCAGAGCGCGCTTGCTTTTCTGCAAGCTGAAGGAGGTGCGCCATGAAAGTACAACCCTTCTTTCATGCCGAAACAGGCTCATTGACCTATGTGGTCTCTGATAGCGGGCATGCACTGATCATTGACCCGGTTCTTGACTACAACAATGGCGATATCTCTCACTCACATATCGACACTGTTCTTGAATACATCAAAAGAAAAGGGCTTGAACTGCGTTACGTGCTAGATACACATATCCATGCAGACCATCTATCGGCATCGCAGTATGTGAAGGCTGCCACAGGCGCAAAAACCGTCATTAGCCACCGGATACGAGAAGTGTTTAATCAGTGGAAAAGCAAGTTCGGCTTGGACAATCTGGCGAACTTTGATTTTCTGGTCAATGGAACCTCAAAAATTCATTTTGGGTCCAAAGTGATCGAAGTGATTGAAACGCCGGGCCACACTCCAGCCTGTGTCACTTACAAAATCGACGACAACGTGTTCGTCGGTGACACACTTTTCGCACCAGATAAAGGGACGTCAAGAGTGGACTTCCCCGGCGGTAGCGCACAGGATTTGTACAACTCCATTCGAAAACTCTATGAACTGCCAAGTGGAACAAACGTTTACCTATGCCATGATTACCCGCCCCTTGGATCATCACCTACCATGTGCGTGAAGATAGACTGGCAAAAGCGTAGAAATGTCATGTTGCGTGACACCACCACCATGGATGAATATGTCTTTGTTAGGAGCCAGCGCGATGAATCGCTAAAAGCACCCAAATTGCTAGATATTGCGGTGCCTTTCAATTTGACATTTCAACTACCGACACCCTGAAAATCAAAAAAGACTGGATAACATCCAGTCTTTTTTTTGAAACCAAATCTCAGCAAGCCCTAACTTACTGTCGACAGTAGCCAATCACGGAACACACTGACTCTTTCCTCTTCTGATGCTTCATTTTTCCAAACCAGAAAATAGCAAAAGCGAGAGCGAAACTGATATGAGTCACGATCAAAAGGACAAATTAACTCACCTGAAGCCAATTCATCTTCAATCAGTCTACTACGCCCTAAAGCGAGACCATTTCCTCGGCGAGCTAACTCAATAACACTGGCGAAGTCATTGATTTTCAGACCATGTAACTTCGCTGGCAGTGGCGCTCCAACATTATCCGACCATTCCTGCCACGAGGGATACCCACTGCTAGCCGGAACCGAATAATCATGCAAAAGAGGAATACCCTCAAATTCATCAGGTGGTGATCGCTCAAGTCCATATTTTTTAGCAAATTCTGGCGTACACACGGGGAAAATATCTTCGAACATTAAGAGCTGAGCACATAATCCATCCCAGTGCCCCAACCCGTAACGTACACCAATATCGATGCCCCTTTCGGCATAGTCCACCAAAGCGACATCAGTTTCGACCTGAATATCGCAATCTTCCTTTTCTAACTGGAAAGCATTGATACGGGAGAGCAGCCATTTCGAGGCAATGGAAGGACTGGCCGAAATCGTGATGGTGTTTTCTTCCGGCTCATCGAAGAGATTACTCAGACCACGGGTGATTAAATCAAAACCACGGTGAATATCGGGGAAAGCGCGTAATGCTTCTTCTGTCAGAGTTAACCTCGTTGAACCCGAGGTCGCACGATTAAACAATCTGATATCAAGCCAGTCTTCAAGTTGCCTGACTTGCTGACCAACCGCAGCAGGTGTCACATTAAGTTCTTGTGCCGCACCTGCAAAGCTGTGATGCCTCGCGGCAGCTTCAAACGCTCTTATGCCATTAAGGTATGCAATTCTGTTTACCTTGCCTCTAAAGGACCTCTTTTTCGATGCATCCATCATCTATCCTCAATTGCTCCCACAACATTCCGCGCTTCCACTCAATTGCCACCAAATTTTCGCTCTAAAGCTGATACCAAAAACAGGAGACATCCGAACGCTATAATAATTTGAACAATTTATTCACTTAGTTTAGTAACGAACCCAAGGTTCGTTTCGAAAATTTCCAACACTCATTTGTTTATAAATCAATACACCAATAAATTAGGGAACTAATACTAAATTTCTATACAAGTATCATTAAGCGACTTAGTTCGATACTCATTCCAGTCATAACGAAAAATTCCAACATGAAAGACCGACTAGCCAAAGTCATCCTTTTAATTGATTAATGCGATAGAAAAGAAAGCACTTTCTATCATTGACATACAAACACATTTTAAACACAGAAAAAACAAAACCGTTTTAGCCACCTCTAAAGGTAGAGGGATAAACTATAGAGATATTCAAACAAAACACAATCCAACGTTACTCATACTTATTTAATTTATAAGCATTACTCCAGATTCATCAATGATTACTAATAAATACAAAATACCAGCTTAGCAATAAATAAAAAATTCAAGGAAGACAAATATCAACAATTATATCAACATCTTAACCTTCAGTATCAATAGCGAGAAATTTTCAACTAAGGACAATTCACAAAACCAACACCCTTAAACCAACTTTTATCACTAGTTCTTTTTTGGTCATTATTTAAAATTCATTTCATCGAGCCAGTAAAATGACTTTTTAGTGAGACTCGTACTTCCATACTCGCTGATATATCTTGAGTGTCTGCACCTCTGAAGACCAGTTATCTGGATTTCATTTAACCATAATTAATTTGGGTGTATCTAATCTGGGAAATGGAAATTTATATGATCATCAAAGGATTTGAAGGAAACGATACAATAACGGGCACGCGGAGATGAAGACATTTATGGGCATGATTTCATATGAGACTGGTTGAATTTGACTCCATCTAGCACAGAAGAGGCGAGTGCACAGTTATTGGTGGTGGTAACGAAGCGAGTTGGTTACGCGTTTAGCATGAAAGCAGCACTGTCATCGGCGGTAAGCATCACGATGACACCGCTTATATTGGTACTATTTAGCAAATAGCCAAACGACCTGAAGACTGAGGATTCAGCGAGTTTACTAGGGCTGTGATCGCGGCTTCTTTGTAGGGCGTTGTTTCCTAAATCAATGGACTAATCAACGGTATTGCAATCAGATCATCAGAACCTGAAAATGAGTGACGATGATGGGAAAAGCCAAGTACAAAATCAGCAGCTGGAAACAATACTACAAGGCATAGATTAGCAGCGGCTTGATAACCTTTTAGGTTGATGAGGCTGCTATCCAGAATTGGCACTACAAAAAACACCATGTCAAACAAGGCGGAGGCTTTACGTTTGCCGATGCTGCCATTGAAACGGCCCTCATGATTAAAGGCATTTTCAAGCTCCCTCTACGCGCTCTTCAAGGCTTTCTCGACTCGATATTTGTCCTGATGGATGTGCCACTGAAATCGCCGTCTTACAACTGCATTCGCAAACGGGCAAAGACCGTTGAAGTTCAATATAGTCCACTCAGTCGTGGGCCTGTGGCGCATGTCGTTATTGATGCTACAGGTTTAAAAGTATTCGGTGAGGGTGAATGGAAAATGCGCAAGCACGGTTAAGAAAAGCGACGAGTTTGGCAAAAGATACACCTGGCGATTGACGCAGGTACGCATGAGGTCATTTCTGTTGTCGTCAGCTGGGAATCAGTAGGCGACAAAGAAGCACTGCCGACATTACTCAACCCTTTGCGCCGGAAGATAGGGCAAGTCAGCGGCGGCGTTGCCTACGACACGAAATCCTGTCCTCAGGTGCTGAGGAGGAAAGCGTTCAAGCCCACAATCCCTCCGCGGAGCAACACTGGGCTATGGGAAGATGGACATCCTCGCAACGATGCGGTTCATGCATTGAAAGCGGGAGCACTGAGTCAATGGAAACGTGAAAACAACTGTCATCAACGCTCATTATCAGAAACGGCCATGTATCGATTCAAGCAGTTGGTCAGCCCAAAACTGGCGCTGCGCGATTACAATGCACAAGTCGGCGAAGCGTTGGCAAACGTCAAAGCGATGAACAAAGTCATAAGACTAGGTATGCCTAAGAGTTACCGAGTCGAGTGACCGATATAGCTCTCAGTAGATCAGTACGTTAAGTGACTGATGTGAACAATAAGGCCCTTAATTTCACTGACCTAACCACATACCTTTAAATCCCAAAAGTCACAAAAAAACAGGGATCATTCTATTTTAATACTAAAAGCTAGCACTTTAACCATTCTTACTTTTTTTGAACTATAAAGATCACACTCAGAGTTAATATTTCACACCATGAAAATAACCATACTGTCCATGATAACTGACCTCATAAGATAACTTCACGCCAGAGAAATAGACCCACTATTTATACCAGTTAATGTCATAATATAATCCTATACCAGATATAACAAACACTTAATAAACAAACATGGGCAAAGTTAAATTATCTAATCTTAGGGATAAGTACATTAGTGGCATCTTATTAAAAAGATACTAATGAATTTGTATTTTTAATTAAAAGTACTACTTTTGGACGAGAGGATATTTCGGCATAGTTTTTCTTTATAGTGAGGCAATTTCTATTAACTACACTAGAAACCCAACGAATAGGTTAGCTTTGAAATATAACGCCATATCCAGTTCGTATACAAAACCATACTTTCAATGACAATTCGCGGAGTAGGCTTGAAAATAAAAAGCCAAAAAGGGAGATAAGAATTAGAACGCCAAACATTCATTATCAAATATTAGTGTACCTATATATTTTTAATCTTTTTAAACCTGTAGATTGTAAATGGAGCGAACAAACAGTGTACTCATCATTTTTTAAAAGACGTAAATCAGGAAAGATTTTCGCAGGAGCTTTACTCGCCTGCTTTTCAACTCTCTCCTACTCGGGCAGTCATAGTATCACTTGGGACAACGTGGGTGATCCACTTTGGAATCAAAGTGTACATGCACTTGGTTTAGGTCACCTCTTTCCTCGAGAAGGTGGCTGGGCAGCCTCTGATATTTCGTCAAGATCCGACAAAAGTGCCTCGCTTAGTCAACGTGTTTCAACTCAAGACGGCACTTGGCTTAAAGGTAAGCGTCACCGCGCCTTTGATCTTTATCTAGAAAGCGATATTACCCCCACCGACTCCGACGCAAAGGGTGATTTGATACAAGCGCTTATGGGTAACGAAAATACTGACGGCAAAAATTATTGTAAAGCATTTCTTGACCTTCCAGGCGGTCTAGATGGAGTGTGGAATGGCGGTTGGGCAGGACATTCGGCCGGCGTTTCTCTCGGTGGAGGTACGAGTCCGTCAACGTCGCTTAGCGTATTCGTGGCTACAGAATGTGATTCTGTGCACAATGGCTATGGGTTCAACGTTGCTGTAGGTGCCTCTCTATCAAATCCCTTCTTGGACACAATTGAATTGATGCAATTTCCAAGTCCCATCAAGTTCACTTTTAATACTGGCGTAGGCGCTAATGTAAAAGCCTCAATGGGAGGTGGTTATACTGGTTGGTTTAACTCCGTTCCTCACCCTATTTATATCAACAACAGATGGCGGAGTCCAGAATATGTATACAACGCTGTCTCCTTAAATGGATGGCAAAATTTTACGGTTAATGTAGGGGTTGGTATCGGACTGACACTAAACTTAACGGGGACATTAAATACTGTTTCAGCATCGAAACCATTACGGATTGAAGGTGGTCTAACCAGAGATAATAATCCTAATAACTGGAAGTTTTATGTTCATACCAAAGGGAAATCATCAGCTACAGCAAAAGGTGGTAACTGGGCGGGTTCAGTCAAGCTGGGTGTACCACCTTGGACTATCACACTTTGGCAGGGGACTATAGCTAGTTGGAGTGGTTATAAACTTTGGGAAAGAGTTTGGTTAGATGAATTCGTCAAAGGAAAAATTGTTATAGATCCAAATAATCCACGCAACTCACGATTGGCCAGTGTTCGAAAAATGTAATATGAGGCTAAGCCTTGATATACGATTTACAAGGTGCCGTTAATTCGGCACCTTTCTAGAGGTATGAACATGAAAATAAAAGCCATTCTCCCAGTTATCGTTCTATTCCTTATCGCCGTAAGCTTTACGTATTTAAGTCTGGAAGGCGAACAAAACCAGGAACCAATAGAAACATCTGAAACTTCAGACGTTAAAATGAATGATAGCTTTGTTTCGTCATCTAATGAAAACCCGACGAGTACGCAGCAGCCTGAACTTCATAATAAAAACTCACCTCCAAAGTTTGTTGGATATATCGTTAATCTAAAAAATACAGCAAAGTTTGATTTTGGTAAGGAAAGTGACTCACCACCTACTGAGGCAAAACTCTCTTTTGAGGTTATTTTCGAAAACCAAGACATTGGAAAGCGCAAAAGACGGGGGATATTAAGGAACTTTAGGGTCACCACTCCCGACAAGGGAGCTTTACCGACTGACGAAAATGAAATAGGTTTCCTTTACGCATACAAAGCACCACAACTTTACACACAAATAGATATGCTTGGACTTTCAAGCGAACATCCCTTAGGTTCTGCGGCATTTTATGTATCAAACCTCTCTTATAGTTCAAACGATGAGCCAGTAACCATCAAAGAGGCATCACGTTCAGCTGTTTATCAATATCAACTTGATCGCGATTCTAACAGAGTCACCCGACGGCTATTAGATATCCTATACACCAATCAGTTCGAGTTGGGTTCGATAGTAGACGACATCAAAGACTCATGGTCAGGTCAAATAGGTGACGATGGCTTTCTAACAGAAGCTAACGTGAATTTGTCCATGCAAGGGGACATTTCTCTGGACCTGTCACATAACTCATCTTCTGTCGCGGAAAACAATAAAATAAAGATTGGCATGACCATCGTAGGCAGCTACCAAAGATTCGACCCTGGACATGTCGAATTTAAAAATGAGCTGTTTGCATTTAATGCTAACGCACGATTCAATTCAGATTTAGAATCCTATGCTGCCAAAGACGATATTTCTAATGATGAGCAGTACTACGAGGCGCTCAATGTGTTATCAGACTCACTTTCCTATACAGAGTCTGTCCGTGTAGGGCAGTATCTTCTTAACTTCAAAACATTGTCAGAAATAAAATCAATGTTAAGTGATGAAGCACTTTCTCCATTGGAGCGACAAGCCATATTAATGGCAATACAAGATGCTAACCAACCCGAGTCCGAGCAATACCTTGGGAATATCATCAACGATTCAGATGTTCCATACAGATATAGAGCTGCAGGTATGGTTAACCTAGCACACCTCGAGGGAGCGACAGATATCGCGATGGAAGCATTCAAAGAAGTTATCAAACGGAATGATTCTCCGATGCTTAGCGAGACTGCTATGTTCAACATTGGCAATCTCGCAAATAAGCAAACGGCTTTGCGTCAAAGTGGTATTGATATGGTTTCGGCGGTATTACAAAGCAATGCCTCGTCGAATAGAGAGCGGCTCATAGCACTCAAATCCGCCGCCAATATTGATGATGATGTATTCACCCCCACATTCATAAAGTCGATGGATTCAGATCATCCTTTTGAGCGCAATGCGGCCGTAGAGGGTGCGCTGTATCGTCCTGATGGAAGAGCTGATGCTGTTGAGCATCTTCTGAACGAGGAAAAAACTGTCGTTCTGACAACAGCCTCTCGTTTTTTCAGCACACATGAAATGACGTTTATTGAGCAAGGCCAGTTTTACAACCGTCTGGTCAAAGAAGAATCGGACAATAAGCAGTCAGCATTGGCGACTATTCTGCTTGCAAATGAAAAGCAAAGGCCTCAAATGATATCAAAATTAGAGGAGCTTGCTCAAAATACAAATAAACCAGGTCTTACCAAAATTTTAGACACCTACCAGCAGCAAACTTTAAGAGAATCAACGTCTCCTAATGTTGGAGGATAAACAAGCTTCACAACATAGTCTGAAAAACACATAAACTCAGTGATCCCCCAATCAATCAAAAGTGATAAATTTCATCACCTAAAGAGGATTGGGGGATATTCTAAAAGCCGTTCGTATTTCTCCTCACCGATAAAATGCCTATTTTCTCACTCACACAAGAAATACTTCGCCACTGACTTACCAATACTGCCTCGCTCAACGCCAGCATTACGATAGCATCTAATACGTTAAAGCTGTATTGATGGAGAGCGCAATGACAACATCAAAAGGAAAACCCCTAGCAGTGATCGCCGGTTACGGTGAGGGGCTGGGTGAGGCGATTAAAAACACTTTCGAAAACGATGGTTTCCAAGTAGTCACCATCAGCCGTTCAAATGGGATGATCATTGCAGACACAACAGATGCAAATGAAATCAGCCGTGCATTTGCACAGATTGATGCACTCTATGGCACCCCAGAAGTCGTGATTTGCAATACTGCCATGCTGACTATCGAGCGCTTCTTCTCAACGACAGCGACGCGCTTTGAGGAAACTTGGCGAGCGTCAGTAATGAGTGTTTTCAACATCGCCCAGGCTGTCATTCCAATGATGATTAAACAAGGTGGTGGCACACTACTGGTCACGGGCGCAACAGCAGGTATCCGCGGAAGTAAAAACTTCAGCGCATTTTCATCTGCAAAATTCGCACTACGCGGACTTACTCAATCCCTGGCCAGAGAATTCCAACCACAACGCATCCATGTTTCCCATGTTGTCGTTGATGGTATTTTGTGGTCTCCCAAAAGTCGTGAGCGTTTCCCTGCCCTTCGACGCGAGACCGCTATCCAGCCGGCTGATGCGGCGAGTGTTTATCTTAGCCTGACCAAGCAGTCTGCCAGCGCCTGGACGCAGGAAATAGATATTAGACCCTACAGCGAAGTGTTTTGATCAGGGAGGTAGACGATGAACAGGCACCCTCAAACCGTGATAGTAGGCGGTGGTTTAAGCGGGCTGTATGCAGCTTATTTGCTCGAACAGCAACATCAGGATTACCTACTATTGGAAGCACGCGAGCGCTTTGGTGGGCGTATCGTTTCTGCATCACCAGGCTCACAGGCAGCCAGAGTCGATCTGGGTCCCTCCTGGTTCTGGCCTAATATCAATCCAGAAATTTCTGCGCTAGCTGAAGAACTAGGAATTCCAAACTATAAGCAACATGGCGAAGGACATTATCTCGTCGAAAAAGCCCGCGGTGCGCCACCACAGGCGATCAATGTCGGCTATGACATTATGCCTGACACCTATCGCCTTGAAGGCGGAATGCAAGCAATGGTCGAAGGCTTACTGGAAAAGCTTCCAGCGGAAAAACGGATTGCAAGTAGCAAGCTGACAGAAGTTTCACTGAACAATGGCACTTACACCCTGAGCTATGAGAGGTCGGGTGAGACCAGAACGCTGCAAACACAAAACATTATTTTTGCGATGCCACTGAGATTGATTGCACGCACAGTGAGTTTTAATCCGTCATTGAGCCCTGCTCTGATGAATACTTTTGACGGCACAGAAACCTGGATGGCAGCGCATGCTAAAGCCGTATTTATCTATGACAAACCTTTCTGGCGCGACAATGGGTTTTCGGGTTCAGCTTCAAGCAATGTAGGGCCTTTAGTAGAAATCCATGATGCTTCGCCGGAGTTAAATGGTCAGCCCGTACATGGCGCAATCATGGGCTTTATGGGTATTAACGCCGCAGCGCGGAAAACCGCAGGCGATGAGACATTGAAAAAACTCATTCAACAGCAACTTGTCAGGTTGTTTGGGCCAGATGCGGCAAACCCGATTTCAATTCAGTATGTGGATTGGTTTCAGGAAAAGTACACGGCCACGAACGATGACATGGCTGTGATGCATGGTTTGTATGGCTTTACCCAACAAGATGAGAATCACCCAAACATTTTCTTTGCTGGAACCGAAGCGTCCCGCGCTTATGGCGGGTATCTGGAAGGCGCTTTAGACTCTGCCAACAAGGCAGTTGAAGCACTAATGACAAAATCCCTTCAGTTTTCCTGAAGGGATTCGGTTAGATTCCGCTACTAAATATACCGATAGGGTCGCAACCATAACGATTGCTTCCTTTGGTGCCACGTAACAAGGTAAACACCAGAAACACCAAAGGACCCACAACAGGCACGACAACAACCAACCACCACCAACCTGACTTGTTGATGTCGTGAAGGCGTCTAACCGTCACAGTAATCAAGGGGATCAGGGTAATAGCAAACCAAAGTGGTGCAGCGTAAAAGTCCGTTAGCTGGAACGCATGCACCCCAACCTCAGCAACATCAATCCCGACGCAGAGAGCCAACACTATATTTTGAATGAGGAAGAATCCCCAAAACTCTCGTCGTCTAGCCCTGCCTGAAAACTTCGCGTAATTCCAAAACGCGGCAAACAGCCATTTCATTCGAGTATATCCTTACTTCTCTTAGGCTTATTCGAATTTTTGTTGTACAGCCATGACTATACCCAAACAACCTGAAACTCAGAGATACCGAGGCCAACTACAGGTAGCTTGGGTATTGCTTTTTAAACGCGGGTTTAAACTACCAAAAGCTTTTCCTTTGTAGGTGAACTCACTACACAGAAATGTTGTTCCACACTTTATTTACGTAGTGATTGTCATTTTTGAGGCGTATTTCTCAGCCATAAAAAGTCACAAACTTTAATGAAACTCTTCAAACTCAACCTTCAGAGAGCCTCAGTTCGTCATTACTCAATGCCTCCAAAAAACCGCAACCCTCGCAACTTTCAATGCTTTGAATCCTGAAATCGCGCCTTTTCAATATATCCAGTTGAATCAGAATGAACTCAAATGTATATTGCGAACGATTTTGATAACCATTTTCATTTATGAAAAGGAGCAATAAATGAAAACCTTATTCCAGGCTGCATTGCTTTCTCTTGTGACCACCTCAGCACTGGCTGCAGAATCGGTTGTTATTGAACACCGTATGGGAAAAACTGAAATTCAAAGCGTACCAGAGCGCGTCGTCGTGATTGGACTGGGCTCGCTAGACGCCGTCAACGCGCTGGGTATTGATCCTGTTGCAGTATCCAAAACCCTTCCGCAGGTTCCTGCTTACCTGGAAAAATACAAAGACGACAAATACGCCAACGTAGGTAGCCTGTTTGAACCGAATTTCGAAGAAATCTACACCCAGAACCCAGACATCATCATCGTGGGCCCACGTAGCTCCACCAGCTACGACGAGCTATCTAAAATCGCCCCAACAGTAGTATTCGCTGCAGACAACTCAAAAGGCTACTGGAAGGCCACTCAGGAGCAATGGCGCAATCTGGGTAAAGTCTTTGATAAAGAAGCATTGGTTGAAGAAAAAATCGCGGCCATGGATAAAGAATTCAAAGCCATCAACGACTACAACCAAACTAATGGCGTTGATGCCCTGACTATCATGAGTGCTGGCGGCAAACTGTCTTCATTCGGTGCTGATTCTCGCTTCTCTGCTATCTACACAGACTTTGGTTTCAAAGAATCCGTACAAGGCATCAAAGCAACGACTCATGGCGATATGATCTCGTTTGAATTCATTCGCGAGTCTGACCCGAAAACCTTGCTGGTGATTGACCGTGATACTTTGATCAATCCAGCTGATAGCGAAACCCGCGAACAGTTTGATAACGATCTGATCAAAGCGACACAGGCATACCAGAACAACAAGATGACCTATCTCGACTTGAATGCTTGGTACCTGTCTATGTCAGGCATCACTGCGACCGAGCAAATGATTTCTGACATCAAAAACAGCGTTGATCTATAAGCGACAGCCCTAGGGTCTGTTGACCCTAAGAAACTGAGGTATACCTTGTTAAAGCTATTGTTTCTTCTGGGCTTGCTGAGTCTGGCATCCCTATTTGTCGGTGTCAGCGAGTTGTCTCCTGCCCTTTTATTGGCAGGAGATAGCCAAGCGCTCGAACTTCTCTTCACCAGCCGCCTTCCCCGTTTGCTGTCCATCGTGCTCGCCGGTGCAGGCTTGAGCATTGCAGGTCTGGTGATGCAGCAAATCAGCCAAAACCGGTTTGCTGCGCCTTCCACTACAGGCACCATTGAATGTGCCATGCTCGGCTATATGCTTAGCCTTGTGTTTTTCGGCAATGGTAATCAACTCTGGCTGATTTTTTCCGTTTCCATTTTTGGCACCTTGTTGTTTGTTACCCTTATCCAACGCATCCAATTCCGTAACGCTGTATTTGTACCGCTAATTGGCATTATCTACGGCAGTATCATCAGCTCATGCGCCACGTTCCTCGCCTACAAGTATGATGCCCTACAAATGCTAAGCAGTTGGACAGTCGCCAACTTTGCCAGCATTTTGAAAGGGGATTATGAGCTTCTCTATATCGCCCTGCCGATTGCAGCCTTCACTTATGCCTACGCCGCCCGGATTTCCGCTGTCGGCATGGGACGTGATTTTGCGGTTGGTCTTGGCCTGAGTTACCGACAGGTGTTAGTGATTGGCGTGATGCTGGTTTCCATTCTTTCGGCGAGTGTTGTGATGATTGTGGGCGCCCTACCCTTTATTGGTTTGTTGGTGCCTAACCTTGTCAGCATTTTCTATGGCGACAACCTTCGCAAGAACATTTCCCGCGTGGCGATTGTCGGCGCGCTTCTAGTACTTGCCTGCGACATTGTCAGTCGCTTAATCATCTTCCCGTACGAAATTCCGGTTTCTATGCTGGTGAGTATTTTGGGTGGATTGGCCTTTATCTATCTCATTACCAAAGGGCCAAAAAATGTCTGATACCAAGAAAATGTGGGCAATGGCTATGACAGCCCTTGTCTTTGCCGCCCTGTTTATCTGCATTGGACTCACGGCCACGAACTATGGGTATTTCCTGTCTCGTCGTGTCCCGAAAGTACTCGCAATGGTGCTGGCAGGTATCGCGGTTGCTCAGTCGTCGTTGGTATTCCAGACCATCACCCACAACCGCATTCTCACACCAAGCATTATGGGGTTTGATTCCCTGTATGTGCTGACACAGACACTACTGGTTGCTGTGTTTGGGGGCTTCAGCTTTTTCCTGATCAACACCTACATTAACTTCGCCATTGCTGTGTCCGTGATGGTGGGGTTCTCGCTACTGTTGTTTGGCTTCTACTTTGGCAAGGAAGGCCGCAACCTGATTGTGTTGCTCTTAATTGGCCTGATCCTCGGGCAGGTATTTTCAAGCACCGCTTCGTTTTTCACCATGCTGATGGATCCGAACGAGTTTCTGGTGGTGCAAAGCAAGATGTTTGCGAGCTTTAACAACATCAAGATTGAGTTGGTGTATTTGTGCCTGCCACTCTTGCTGGTCGCCAGCTTCCTTCTTTACCGCATGCACCGGACGTTAGATGTGTTCTGGCTGGATAAGGACAACGCCATCAGTCTGGGTGTTGATGTGCAGAAAACCACACGTAAAGCGCTGATTCTCTCCGCTGTCCTCATCGCCATGTCGACTGCATTGATTGGCCCTGTCATGTTCTTTGGCCTGTTAGTTACAAACCTGACCCGAGAACTGTTCCGCTCCTATGAGCACCGCATTTTACTGGTGGGATGTTCGTTGATGTCCATTTGCACCTTGTTGGTCGGCCAATGGGTGGTAGAAAACCTGTTTAAGTTTGATACCACGCTAAGTGTTGTCGTGAATTTCGCTGGAGGACTCTACTTCCTCTGGATGCTGCTGAAGAACCGAGTTGTTTAACATGATCACCTTAAAAAACCTGACCAAAGCTTTTGGTAAACAACGCGTCGTAGATGAAGCCTGCGGCGAATTCGAGAAAGGTAAAGTGACCGCCATCATAGGTCCAAATGGCGCGGGAAAAAGCACCCTGCTTTCTATGGCCAGTCGCCTCGTCACTCCCGATGGTGGCCACGTGGTGATAGATGGTAAAGCCATCGCCGAATGGGATACCGGTGAGCTGGCAAAACGTCTTGCCGTGCTTCGTCAGGCGAACTCAATCACTATGCGCTTTACCGTACGCGAATTAGTCTCGTTCGGGCGCTTTCCTTACTCAAAGGGAAACCTGACCACCGAAGACAATAAAGTCATCGATAAAGCCATTGATTATCTGGATTTGAAGTCACTGGAAAACCGTTATCTTGATGAGCTAAGCGGAGGTCAACGGCAGCTGGCGTTTATTGCCATGGTCATCGCGCAAGACACAGACTATGTGTTCCTTGATGAGCCTTTGAACAACCTCGATATCCGCCATTCACTAAGCATCATGCGAACCATTCAACGTTTGGCGCACGAAATGGGGAAGGCTGTGGTTATCGTCATCCACGACATCAACTTTGCAGCCTGTTATGCCGACCACATCATCGCGATGAAGCAAGGCAAAATCGCCACCAATGCCGTAGTTGATGAAGTGATTCAGGAAGCCGTTTTGGAAAACATCTACGACACGCCATTTACTATTGTCGAAGCCAACGGCAAGAGAATGTGTCTTTACTACTGAGGGCGTATGCGCCCTCACTTTTTACTGAGCAGCGCCTTGGGGGACACACCAAATTCACGTCTAAATGCTGCGGTGAAATTGGAGGGATGTTGATACCCAGCCTCATACGCTGCTTCAGTAATCCCAACCAATCCCCTCTCTAGTTGCTGGCGAGCGATTTCCAAGCGACGCTGGCGAACATAGCCTTGAACAGTCAGATCGAGGTTTGCTTTAAATAGACGCTGTAGCTTGGACACGCTGATTGCGAACTCGCTCGCTAGGCTTTCCAGCGTTAACGGTTGCTGCAATTGCGTCTCAATATGCCCCACAATGTTTTCCACCGTTGGATTGAGCCGGCTTGCAGTCTCTGGCACTGCATTCTCACCTGTCTGCATCTCAGACATTTCTAGCTCGCTCAGTACATGCAAGGCAAGTTGATGTATCAAACTTTCTACTGCCAGCTTTTCCCCAAAGGTTTCCGGCGTGCCAGCTTCGACCAGCTGATTGGCGATGGTCAACACCTTCTCATTCACATGGATCTTCATGTGTGCCTGATGTGTGGAAAGCAGGCGAAGCATTTCACTGTGCTTATCAGCGCGCTCTCTGACCCAATCTGGCTTGAACATCACATTGATCTTTCTCACCGGGTTTCCTTTGCGAATAGCGCGACGAAAATGAGCAGGACGAGCCAAATTAACCAACACCGCTTTGGGCGTTACATTGGCGTCTAATTCAAATTGCAGTTCGTCATATCCAAAGCTGAGTTGTCCCTCGAGAAGCAAGGTCAGAATTAATGAAGAGGGAGCTGAGGAGACAATATTAGAATCATGCAGCTCCATGCTTGTACCACCATGCATGGCAATGCCATCACCATATTGGTAAGCAACGAAGTTTCCCTCCAATAGCGCCTTAGATTGACCACGATTTTTGGAAACAATCATTTGTTTCTCTGTCAGCTCAATTTTTTCAGCGAGCGCAACTTTCGTAGGTTTCTGACGAGGACAACGACCCGGTTCCATCTTTGACCTTTCCTCATAACAGCTAGGCGATTTCGCATAAGTGATCGCACTTCATCACTCGAGTGCAAAACCATACCATACCTGCGAATCATTATCATTTGTATTTGGATGTCATTGTCATGGAATTGAAGATCACTGCCGCTTTTAAACCCACAGCCCTTGCGTCAGCTGTCATGGCTGTACTCAGCA
Organism: Grimontia sp. AD028; assembly: GCF_000973155.1. Taxonomy (NCBI): domain Bacteria; kingdom Pseudomonadati; phylum Pseudomonadota; class Gammaproteobacteria; order Vibrionales; family Vibrionaceae; genus Grimontia; species Grimontia sp. AD028. Next base: position 17,991 of record NZ_LASY01000028.1, read on the forward strand.
CACCTGTCTTAGCCGAAACACAGGCCGAAGAAGAAATGGTGGTGTGGGGTACCCGTGTTACCAGTAGCTCTGAGCAACTGCTGTCTGACGATTTCGCTTTGAAGCAAGCTGACCATATGTCTGACCTTCTGCGCGAAATCCCGGGGGTTGATGTGGGTGGAACCCATTCCGTTAACCAACGTATCAATATTCGTGGTCTCGGCGAGGACGATTTGGATATTCGTTTAGATGGCGCGTCTCAGCACGCCAACATGTTCCACCACATCGGTAACTTAACGCTTAACCCCGACATTCTGAAATCTGCTGACATTCAAGTCGGAAACAACTCTGTTGTTCAAAATGGTCTCGGTGGCTCGGTTTACTTTGAAACCAAAGATGCATTGGATTTGCTTCGTTACGATGAAAACTACGGTTTACGTGTCCACGGTGGTTTGGCCTCCAACAAGAGTCAGCAGGGTTCGTTGACAGCTTACGGTTTGCTTACCGAGCACATCGATATGATGCTATACACGCACCTCATCAGTAGAGACAACTTTGAAGACGGGAATGGCCAAGAGACTTTTGGCTCTGAAGGTGACGTTCTCAATGGCCTATTTAAAGTTGGCTACCAGATTAATGATGAACAACGCCTGCAGTTTGCCTATGACGCCTATCGTGATGAAGGTGACTACAGTGTGCGCCCTGATATGTCCGGCGATGCAAACCAGATCTTCTCCGGTGACTCCCTGGTTCCAACCAAATACGATCGTGACACTATAACCCTGAGTTACAAACTCTCTGGTGAGGCGCACAATGGCAAGGTCGCTCTTTATAGCAGCAAGACTGAGATAGACCGTGATGAGTCTGTACTCGCACCTCTATGGCGTCCAAACCGTACTTCACGTAACAAAGCAGACAACCATAACCTCGGCCTGAACATTCAATTCCAGTCAGACTTTAAACTGGCAGGGCTCGAAAATACCCTCACTTATGGCACTGATTACATCGACCGTAATACCACCAGCTCATACGGTGGTGAACAGTTCATGGATGAAACCACCATCTCTACTGCCATCTTTGTAGAGGACAGCATAGCAGTCACTGACTCCATCACCTTAGTGGCAGGACTTCGTTATGACGATTACCAGCGCAAAGCGGAAACCAGTGATACAGACTACGACGACATCACATGGTCATTGGGAGCCGAATGGGCTGTTTCCGAGGATTGGACACTCTTTGCGAACACACGCTCACTTTTCAAAGGTCCTGAACTGCTGGAATCCTATATTCGCTATCAGGATGTGACATTCCTGGCAGACGATATAAAACCCGAAACGGGCAGCAACACCCAAGGTGGTTTCAGATTCGCAACCCAACATGGTGCACATCAGTTTGGTGCGAATGCCACTGTATTCCAAACCAAAATCAACGACTACATCGCAGAGTCATATAGCCGCACAGATGACAATTATCTGATTGAGAATATTGGCGATGTTAAGCTGGAAGGCTTTGAAATTAGTTCAACCTACGCCTATAAAACCTTCTCAGGCAAGCTCTCTTATTCACGCTCAGACATCGAAAACGTCACCACTGGCGGTCCTATTCTGGCAGGTAATGGCCGTAGCATGGACACAGGTGACACCATTGTACTTGCGTTAAATTACTACTCCAGTGACATTGAAACTCTATTCGGTTGGACAAGCTTCTTTGTGGAAGACGAGGACAACGTGCAAGACGGCCAACCCATCAAAGACGGTTACAACGTTCATAACCTTTACGCGCAATGGGCACCATCTTCAGTGGATTCGCTAACACTGACCTTCGGTATCGATAATATCTTTGACGAACTCTACGTATCACACGCCTCACGTTCAGGCGAAGGCCGCGGCGCGACATTTGATGACTATGAGCCAGGCCGCAACGTCAAGTTGTCTGCATCTTACCAATTCTAACTTTTTCACTCTTGAGGGCGGAAAGCGTCTTGCTTCCGCCTCATTTTTTTGGAGACACGTATGAGAAAGGCGATGACAGAAATTGAATCTGAACATGCCGCAAAGTACCTCGTTACGCTTTGTAGACACTTTGCAAGAAAGGTATCGGCTGACTGGGATGAGAAGTATGGCGAAGTGAGATTTCCTGTCGGCACCACCAAATTTGCCGTGAATGAGGAAGAAACAGCACTCACCATTCAGTGTGAAGCGGATGACGACGAGAAGCTTGAGATACAGAAAGCAATTATTACCGGCCATGTTGATCTCTTCTCTCGCAGAGAGAAAATCCAGCTAAACTGGACCTATGCTTAGAAAGCAAAGATAAGTAAAAAGAAACCCGCCATCAGGCGGGTTTCTTTTTGATTTATCGATTTTACGCGAACTGCTTTCTACGCAGCTCTCGTGAAAGTCCTATGTAAAGACTCACACACATCACTAGCAGGAATACCGCAAACGGCAGACCCGTAGAGATAGTTGCCGCTTGGAGCGCACCCAAGCCGCCGCCCATCAGGAGGGCAATTGCCGCCAGGCCTTCGATAGTACACCAGAAGATACGCTGCGAAACCGGCGCATCAATCTTACCACCCGCCGTGATCGTATCGATAACCAGTGAGCCGGAGTCTGACGAAGTCACGAAGAAGATGATGGTCAGCACCATACCGAAGAAGCTAATCACTGCAGTGAACGGTAAACCTTCAAACATCTTGTAGATAGAAAGCTCTGGCTGCCAGTTACCATTGGTGATCAGGTTAACCACGCCCATATAACCGCCATCCATCTGATCCAGCGCAGTGGTGCCGAAAGTGGTCATCCACACAATACACACGATGGTTGGCGCAATCAGTACCGCCAGAATGAACTCACGAACGGTACGGCCGCGTGATACACGCGCGATGAACATACCAACGAACGGTGACCAAGATACCCACCACGCCCAGTAGAAGGTCGTCCAACCGTGGTAGAAGCCTGAATCTTCGCGGCCGACCCAGTTAGACAAAGCAGGCAACCAGCTCAGATAATCAACGGTGTTGCTGACAATGCCCGAGAAGATAAGTGCCGTTGGACCCACCACCATCACGAATACCATCAGCATGGCTGCCATCACCATGTTGATTTCACTCAAACGTTTCACGCCGCCGTCCATACCACGGTATACCGATACGAGAGCAGCAATGGTGATAGCCAGAATCAGGATGGATTTAGTTTCGATGCCCGAATCGATACCGAACAGATAGTTAAGACCTGCAGCAATCTGGTTTGCACCGATACCGAGGGACGTCGCCAAACCGAACAAAGTCGCCAGTACCGCCATGATATCGATAATGTGTCCCCACAGACCCCAAACACGATCACCAAGCAGCGGATAAAACGCTGAACGCAATGTTAGCGGCAGATCTTTGTTGTAGTGGAAGAATGCCAGCGCCAGACCGACAACGGCGTAGATTGCCCACGCATGGAAGCCCCAGTGGAATATCGCAGCCGCAGTACCAATGCTTCGTGCATCATCTGAACCCGCTTCTAGCCCCAAAGGAGGTGTTAGGGTGTGGTTCATTGGCTCAAGCACACCGTAGAACATCAGGCCGATACCTACGCCCGCGGAAAACAGCATTGCGAACCATGCGGGGTAGGAGTAATCAGGTTTCGCGTTTTCACCGCCCAATCGAATTTTTCCGACAGGTAGGATTGCCAGCACTAAACAGAAGATGAGAAAAAGGTTGGCTGAAATCACGAAGAACCAGTCGAAGGATTGGGTGATAGCGGGGCGCAGCCAACCGAAGAAATCGGCCGCTTGATCCGTAAAGATCAGTACACCCAATACAAACACCACGACCATGATGGCGGAGATAGGGAAGACGGGATTATGGAAATCTAACCCCAGGAAGTTCACGTTGTCCTGACCTACCTGATAGTCCGTGTTGTATAGGTCGTCATCATTTTTGTTTACTGTTGTCGTAGGCTCTGTCATAGCATTACCTTTTAAAACGCCCTGCTTCATCTATGAAGGAGAACGGATAGAGAAAATTGCCATCTGGACATAAGACCAGAGGGCCTGAGGACAAGGTGTGTTGCTACTAGGTCGGTGTATGCTCACCGATCCAACAAATGCAGAACTAACACCCCTGTTAAGATGGGCTTAATTGAACAGGGAGAGAGTTAAAGCTCTCCAAAAACATTTTTTGGCGCGTGGCCTTATTTGTTCGACCTGCAAAAATGACTAATCGAACATTGGGGCAAAAGCGTAACATGGCCAGTTCCAAGACAAGCTGTTCAATTTAGAGAAAGAAAGCAAAAGCCACTGTAATCTTCCTAGCTATATCGAGAAAAAAGGTCTCATCTTTAGCTATCTGGTAGCTTAAAAAATGAAGGGCTCGTCTTTGTTATCTCTGTCACTTTGCATCGCGAGACAAAGGTGCTGAGCAAATCCTGATACCGCTGCAGGATTGGCTGAGCACCTTCCAACGCCATACTAAGCTGGCCAGATTTCGCCAAAGACAAATCCCCACTAACAGGCGCATCTACCAAAACCAAATCCGGTGGGGCTTGTTCCCGAAGGGCGTCCCAACGGACATTCTGAAAGGGACTCAATTCAAACCAGATATCCAACCCTTCAGCATTGTGGAGAATGCCGTTCTCTCCCAGCCCTTCAGCCATCACATCTTCCGGCCCCGGCAACAAGCTGAACAAAATCGTACATCGCTCAGCAATAGAAGCGGTGTTGACCCCTTCTCTCGCACCCGAGGCTTTGAGCCTTGCCATTGCTTCCCGCTGAGTAGCATCAAACACATACAAGCGACAGCCGTGGGTTTGACACCAAGTCAAAATACGCTGAGCAACGGGCTCTCCCAATTTGCCCAACCCGATAAAGCCAATATCCATGAATGGCACCTTCATATCGGTGATTGTGGTTTATTAGCAGAAACCAGATTACCTAGGGTGATTTGCGGTATCGCGTACGTCGATTGAGCTGTTTGCGACATTGCAAAAAATGAAAAGATTGGGGAGAAAGAAACGTAGAAAACAAAAGCGCCTGCAGGATGCAGGCGCTTTGTCTATGAACAATCAATCGATTAACCGCTGAACGTACCGGTATTGGTTGTGTCAGTGCGTTCGCCCGACTTAGGGTCTGGACCAAAACGGTTGCTGCCTTTGGTGCCATCGAAGGCATTCAGCACCAGCAATGCAATCACACCAAACGGCAAGATACCAATCAATGCCCACCAGCCCACACGATCCGTGTCATGCAGACGACGCACTGTAACCGCCAATGTCGGAATAAATACCGCAATCGCATACACGGTTCCCGCCGTGCCAATACCGATATCAGGGTTAAGTGTGCCCAATGCCTGATCCACAAATGCAAGAGCAAAAGTGAACAGCATGTTGAACGCCAAAAACATCCAGTATTCTTTGCGGCGCGCGCGGCCTTTGAAGTTCGCGTATTGTTTCAACACGCCGATATACCAATTCATGGTTCTCTCCGAGTAACAAGCCAGCGGAAATAACTACCCTCTGGCAAAAAGATCAGCGCTTATTTTAACAAAATATCCAACCCATTGAACAACCTGACACAGTGAGTAAAGGCACATTGCTGACGCTGAGTTGTTGCATGTTGGTTAACAAGCTGACTAACTGAAGACTCAGAGGGATTTTGAGCACACACACATGGCAAGTAACCAACAAAGCTCACCGCTGGCCTGGCTGCCCATTCTGCTCGCCGTTATCGCGACGATAAGTTGGGCTGGTAACATTACGCTGGCAAAGCTGGTCAACGAATCCATTCCGCCAATTGGTCTCGCCTTCTGGCGCTGGACGGTTGCCTCGCTGGTTCTGGCTCCGTTTGTGTTGCGCCCCATGCGCGAACAATGGCCATTGTTCAAAGCCAATGCATCGTTGATGGTGCTTTTGGCGCTCTTCGGTGTCGCGGGTTACAACACGCTGGTATACATTGCTTTGGAAAACACCCTCTCCACCAACGTGGTGATCTTACAGTCTTCCTCTCCGTTGTGGATTCTCTTGGTTCAGTTTCTGCTCTTTCGCCAACTCACAACCCTAAAGCAGGCTTTCGCTATTTCGGTTTCCGCCATTGGCGTACTGCTTATTATCACCAAAGGTCAGCTGGTGACTGACTTCTCTATCGGCAACAGTGAGCTTATTGCCCTGTTCGCGATTCTGGTTTGGGCGACCTATTCCGTACTGGTGCAAAAACTCCCTGAAGCACTCAAGGGATTACCTATGCTGGGCTACACCGTCTTTCTCGGCAACATGATGCTACTACCGTTTTATCTTGGTGAATCACTGTGGTTCGAACCCATGCCAATGACCAAAGAAAGTCTCGCTATCTCTCTCTACACAGGTATTTTCGCATCCGGTATCGCCTTCTTTTGTTGGAATGCAGCAGTACAGAGAATGGGAGCAGCAACCACTGGGCAATTTATGCATTTGATCCCGGTATTTGGGCTGATTTTTTCCATGCTATTTCTTGGTGAAAGGTTGGAGAGTTATCACTGGCTGGGAATTGGCTTTATCGTGACGGGTATCGTCGTTGCAAATCTCTCAGTCAACCGCAAAAAAAAAGCGCCCTAGCAAAGGGCGTATCATTTATATGGATAGAAAAACTGAGAGTAAAAATTCACATGCTCTCAAACAACAGCGCCGCAGTCGGTTGGTGGTGTTACTCGGCGCTGTAAATGAAACAAAGCAGAAGATTTTTGAATAAAGAGCTTGCTCCTTTTGGGAAACATGGATGCCTCCCAAAAGTGGCGACAAGGATAAAGAACAAACTGAAACTTAAATAGAGGATATTTAAGGGATAGTTTGTTCGAAAAGTTAGAACAATAGGGATGTTATGAAACTGCAGTACCTGAAGGGACTCACTATATTCGCAACAGTGGCAGACCAAGGTAGCTTCTCCGCTGCTGCAAAATTCTTGCGTATTAACCGCTCCGCAGTCAGTGAGCAAATCCGAAACTTGGAGAGTTCTTTGGGTGTTCGCCTCATTCAAAGAACAACACGGCAACTGTCCTTGACGGTTGATGGACAAGCGCTATATCCGTCCGCAAAAGCGATCGCACAAGGATTGGCAGAAGCGGAAGAAAATCTCAACCATAACAAACCGGAAGGAACAATACGGATCACAGCACCCCATGACTTTGCCGTCACTTGGCTGCTTCCAAAGATTCATATTTTCAAGAAGCTACACCCTCAAATACAGCTAGACTACATTCTCTCTTTCGACAAAATTGATATCGTCAAAGAAGGGATCGATCTGGCACTTCGCGTGTCCCACATTGAAGAAGAAGGCTACATAGCCAGGCCCTTGTTTCCGGATAAGATTGGCCTGTACTGTTCACCAGCACTCATCAACGAAATGGGTCAAACACCAACCATTGATAATATTTCTTCTTTTCCTTGGATACTTTATGGTGCTTTGGCACCCAATAATGTCATTCCTCTTTCCAATGGTTCTTGTAATATCTCGCTGCAACCTGAAATTTTTGACAAAACCAACTCACCGACTCTTATGAGGGAGATCATTCTTGATGGCAAGGCCGTTGGCTTTCAGCGGGAGAGAGCAATGATCGAAAAAGTAGAAACAGGACAAGTGGTTCATATTCTGCCTGAATGGTACGAGCGGGACGTTTGCTGCCACCTGCTTTATCCATCCAGAAAGAACCTGTCTCTGAGAACGCGGCTTTTTATTGAGTATCTCTTGGAGTATGCAGAGTAACAGCGTTTCGCTATAGTATTGAGCTCTCTGCCAGTAAGTAATATCTGTATGTTGTTTATTTCTCATAACGTTTCTATCCCTGACGACGAGATTGATATTTCGTATATCCGCGCGCAAGGCGCTGGTGGACAGAACGTCAACAAAGTCTCCTCTGCTGTGCATCTTCGCTTTGATGTGCAGGCATCATCGCTGCCAGATTTTTACAAAGAACGTTTGCTAGCACTGAAAGACAGCCGCCTGACCAAAGACGGTGTCATCGTGATCAAAGCTCAGCAGTTCAGAACACAAGAGAAGAATCGTGAAGATGCACTGCAGCGCCTTCAGGAACTGATCAAAAGTGTCGCTATTGTGCAGAAAGCCCGCCGTGCTACTAAGCCGACCAAGTCTTCGCAAAGAAAGCGCGTGGATAGTAAAACCCAACGCGGTAAGACCAAATCACTTCGCGGCAAAGTGCAGTTCTGATCCTCCCGGCTTCTCCTAACTCATTGGCCTAATGTCACATTACTCGGTCCATTCCTGACGCTGAGCTTGTTTGCAGTGACGTCTTGTTGTGCAATCAAAGCACAACAAAAAAGGAGGACCACAAAGTGGCCAACGTAGACTTAAAGGAATACCCGCTCTCACAAACACAAGCCATCGTCTGGAACGACATGGACGCCCTGCAACACATCAATAACACGGTTTATTTTCGCTACTTTGAGGATGTTCGCGTCGTCATGCTTGAAGAGCTCAAAGTGTTCGACTTTGTCAAAAGCCACAACATTGGCCCTGTCGTTGCTTCAACGCGGTGCGATTACCGCGCGCCACTGGTTTACCCAGACACTATCACAACGGTTTCCTGGGTCGAAAACATTCAGGAAAAACGCTACACCATGAAATATGAGATCCACAGCCATAACCAACAACGTTGTGTGGCAGAAGGAGAAGCGCTCATCGTGTATTGCGATTTCAACACCGGGAAAAGCTGCCCTATTCCTGCTGAAACGCTGGAAGGGCTTCAAGCTTATGTGGGTGGTCAATGACCGCAAACTCCCTCATGCTTTCCGCACTGCGCTCTGGCTTTGAAAGCCGGAGCGTATCTCCACTGGATATCTCTCTCTCACATGGCCAACATCTGGTGATTCACGGCCCTTCAGGCTGTGGCAAAAGCAGCCTGCTAAAAGTGATTTGTGGATTGTTGCCTGCTTCGGAAGGAAGTATTCAATGGGACTCAAAGAGCGTTACTCTGGAATCACTGTCTTGGTGGCGCACGCAGGTTAATTACCTGCCACAGGATCCGGTCATGGGTGGTGACACTATCGAAGCGGTGTTGATGCTGCCTTGGTCAATGCAGGCGACCACACTGAGCAAGCCAGATCCCGCTAAATGCCAAGAAGTATTGAGATCGCTCTCGCTCCAACATGCACTCAGCGCCGAGACTTCCTCACTTTCAGGTGGTGAAAAGCAGCGTCTTGCCATTGCTCGCGCCCTTCTATTGGAACGCCCGATCTGGCTGATGGATGAACCGACCTCAGCGCTAGATGGCAATAGCCGCGATATCGTGATGTCGCTTTTGAAGGCTAAAGACATTATTGCGGTCTCTGTCTCCCACGACCCAGTTTGGATTGCAGCAGCAGATGTCGAATTTAATATGGGAGTCGCATCATGAATGGCGCGCTCGACATCAGCGCTTGGGCGCTGGCTGGCCTTTACTGTGTTTTCCTGATCCCACTGCTGCTTTTCCAGCGCTGGCAATTGGGGCTAAGTAAAAGCCTGATTACCTCCGTGGTGAGAATGACCTTGCAGCTAGCTCTGGTTGGTCTTTATCTCCAAACCCTGTTTAACTTCGCCAGCTTCTGGCTTAACACGGCTTGGTTGCTGGTGATGATACTGGTGGCAAGCTGGACTATCTGCAAACAGGCCGACACGCCTTGGCGCAAAATGTTGCCTGCCGTGCTGAGCGGACAATTAGTTTCCCTTGGAATTGTGCTGCCACTATTGATGGTTGGGGTGATTCAAACTTCTCCGTGGTGGCAGGCACAGTACCTAATCCCTGTGGCGGGAATGTTGCTCGGCAATATGCTGTCTGCCAATGTATTGGCGATTGAGCGTTTGCATTCCAGCATGAAACAGCGCCACGCGGAATATCAGTTTTATGTTGCCCTTGGCGCGAAAGAGCCGGGTAAGCCATTTCTGAAAGAAGCTTTTTCTGCCGCCCTGAGACCGCCGCTGGCTGCCATGAGCACTTTAGGTATAGTCAGCCTACCCGGAATGATGACAGGGCAAATTCTGGGTGGTACAGAGCCTTTGCTGGCGGTGAAATATCAACTGGTGATTATGGTGGCCATTTTCATCACAGTCACCTTGTCAGTCGCCACCACGCTCAAACTGAGTAGTCTGCGACTCACTGATAGCTATGGAAGGCTAAACCAATAGCCACATCGCAGAAAGCAAGAAAGCAAAAAGCCCGACCAAATGGTCGGGCTTTCGTTATTCGATTGACTGTCGATTATGACACTGACAGTACCAAGCCTGGCAGCACAACAAACACAGCGGTCAGGTAGGCCACTACAGCCAGTTTTGTCTTCGCTGCGTAGTCAGCCAGCAGCTCCGCTGCTTTCAGCGGCAGTTCACGCAGGAACGGAATACCGAAGATAACCAGAATACCCAGCACATTGAATGACAGGTGAACCAGTGCTATCTGCAGAGCGAATACTGCGTTGCCACCCGTTACCGCGGTTGCTGCCAGCAGTGCGGTAATACAAGTACCGATATTCGCACCCAAGGTGAATGGGTAAACCTGACGCACGCTCAGTACGTTGGTGCCTACCAGCGGAACAACAAGGCTTGTCGTTGTTGAAGAAGACTGAACCAGAATGGTTACCAGCGTACCAGATGCGATGCTGTGAACTGGACCACGGCCGATTGCACCGTTCAGTACTTCGCGCGCCTTACCTACCATCAGTTTCTTCATCAGTTTGCCCATCACTGTGATAGAGACAACAACCAGAAGAATACCGAACAGAACCAGCGCTACACCACCAAACGACCCAGGGAAGATTTCGAATACTGATTTAGCACCGCTTACAACCGGTTTAGTCAGAGGCTTGATGAAGTTCAGGCCTTTCAGGCTGAGGTTGTCAGCTTGCATCAGTGGAGATACCAGCCAAGCGGAGATTTTCGCCAGGAAGCCAGTCATCATTTCCAGAGGAAGGAAAATGGCAACCGCAAACAAGTTGAAGAAGTCGTGTACGGTGGCACAAGCAAATGCGCGACGGAACTCGTCTTTACAGCGTGCGTGGCCCAAACTCACCAGGGTGTTCGTTACCGTGGTACCGATGTTTGCGCCCATCACCATTGGGATTGCCATTGCAACTGGCAGACCACCAGCAACAAGACCAACGATAATCGCGGTGACTGTACTTGAAGATTGAATGAGAGCGGTACCAACGATACCAATCATCAAACCTGCAACAGGGTTAGAGGCAAACTCGAAAAGCTCTTTTGCCTGCTCACCTACAGCCCATTTGAAGCCACTGCCGATCATAGATACGGAAACCAGCAGAAGATACAACATACCAATGAGTGTTGCCCATTGCATTGCACGTTTTGGATTCGCGGACTGAGGTCCTTGTAGCGCATCAGACTGGATGCTCATAACTCACTTCCTGATAGTAATGATTTCAGTTCGAAGTGGATGCTATGAATTAAATATTACAGAAATATGAATCCAAGATTGCGACGGCACTTTTTTTACTCTTTTTGTGTTCAAAATATGACCAAACAGAAATTTCCCGAATGGCTAGCAGAAAAATCTTTTATGACAAGCCATAAAGATGTTTCGAACTGTTACTATTTCTCTCCACAATGTGACCGCAAAACAACGCCTATAAAGTCAGGCTTACTGTCTTAACTTTCATCAATGGAAATTTATTTTACGAAGAACTTGGTAGGCAGAATTTCTCACCATGCCATCTTTAGCCACCTTGAGTTTCCAGCTGTGACGCCTTCCTCTGCGATAAAGGTCAGAAACATCGCAACCGCATCTCCTATGGCGCTGGCTAGGCAAGTCTAATATCGTTGTTTCTGTTAGTAGGGAATGTCGCCATCTCACACAATGTAACGTCACAACTTATGTTGGGATCTGAGCCAGCTTCACGAAGTCGTGGCTGGCTCCTTGAGATGACTAAAAGTGCTTACTCACCTGGGTAGATGATAAACGTGATGCAGCTGTTATCGACGTAACTCCAGCGATAGTCATTTTGAGCGCACAAGGTGACAGGTTGTACCTGGCCAGAAGAAAGGTCGTGTGTATAAGTCTCACTTAATTGATAAGTCGACTCAGCAACCAAACTAGCGGCAGCAACAAAGAAACTTCGGTTGAATGGATTGTCCGATTTAAAGACAGTGGCGGAAGCGTCAAAGCTGACTTGTTTTGCATCAGCGACATCTAGGTTCACTCTCTTGCTTGTCTCTCCATTATATTCTTCACCATTCACTCTTACTATGGCTGTAGGAGCGTCTGTTCTGGCTCCTCTTGCGTAGAGGTATTGCGACACATTGAAGCCTTTAGATGAGTTCCCGAAATAGTCATCTTGATACGCGCCATTAATTGCTCTCACCTCAAGTTTAAAGTTCCTTGTATTGGCAGGAAGGTCAAAATCCAAATGCTTTTCACTGGTGAGAAGATTCAGTACGCGATGCTCTCCATAAGTGCTATCCGTAAGCGACCATTCATAAGTGATAGGGTCGGGTGCTGTGTAATTCACTTCATTCTCAATCTGAACACTTCGAGTAATAGTGGCAGATACGGTCTCTTCAGATTGGCTCGTGAGAGCCTCGAGTGTGGGGCTCGAAATCACGGCATCGTCCGTCAAAGACGAAACAACTTTCCAAGTGTCAGACTCACAGTCGTTTAAGCCATAGCACCACATAAAGTGCAAGTCGCCATACTGCGGATACTTAAAGCGCAGTACCGACGTTCCTTCTTCAAGACCAGCATAAATCAGGAAGCTATCCAACGGGCTTTTTAACAAATCCCAATACCCGTTTTCTCCGTAGGCAGCAGCATCGAGCTCAACGCACTGATCAGGGTCAACGGTTACCGCAATCGCAGGATTCGCCGGCGCGACTGACACACTATTACCATCATGACAGGTTGGCAGTGTCGCCGTTCCATTCACTTCGATATTCAAATACCGCTTTACAACTTCTCCTCCGCCCTCAAGCCTTACAAACACTTTTTGGGTTTCTGCCCCGTCGGTGTCCATCAAATAATCGTAATGATTCAAAGGGCGATAGGTGAGTGTGTTTCTTGCCTGATTGACGATTAGCTGTCCGCGGCTTGGCTGTTCTACCTCAATAAACTTAAGGTCCAAATCACTAAATGCATCCACACCAACTGTTTTGTCGGATTCTTTGTCCGTTGTTAGCGTGATCACTTCTGGGCTGTGGTTGGTAATGGCTACATTGATGCATTTTTCAAAACCTTCCAAGGTCTCACTGTCGTAGCCGGATTTATCAGCACAGCCCGTCAACAAAAACTCACCTGGGTTATTTTGCATGAATGTATAGGAATCGCCTTGGGACTCCGATAACACCGCCATGCTGCCATTACTGACCTCTTTCAACGTCCAATCGTGCTCGGGTAACCCCTCTCCTTCAACCGTTGCAGTAAACGTTGAAGACTCGCCTGCAAAAAGATGGAGAGAGCTCCTGTTGTCCATTGGCAGAGGAATAAAAGTGCGTTGGTCGAATGCCAAAGAATATGATTCAAGCGTACCGCTACTGGGTGTTGGTTCTTCAGGAGAAGTAGACCCGCCATTGCTGGTGCTACCTGAGTCACTACCTCCACCACCACAGCCCAATAAAGCCAACGCTATTGGTATGCAAATCATTGTGCGCATAGAACTTCCTTGTCAGTTTGTTCAAATTATCCTTTGCACACACTATGAACTTACATTCACAAGCTCAATGATGGAAATCGATTACATAATCAATAATTTGTATTTCCTTTTGACTTCTGGCGAGTCGCTCAAATTTTATTGCAAATAAAAATAGTTTTCATTTGAGAGTAATTTTATTTCTTGATGATACTTTCCAAAGTCATTGTTATATTTGGGGATATAGGGCTGACTGAACTCGGAAACGTGGCAACCACTTCACCCTTTGCGTTGATAAGGTACTTGTAGAAATTCCATCTTGGTTCCACCCCTGCCTGCTTACTGATTTCTGCAAACACTGGGTTGGCGTTGCTTCCTTTTACTGGGCTTCTCGCCATCATCGGAAACGTCACGCCATAATCGAGGTAACAGACTTTCGCGGAACGCTCTTCGTTGCCTCTGTCTTGGTTAAAATCATTGGACGGAAAACCAATCACACTGAAGTCTTCGTCTTTGTATTTTTGATAGAGCGCTTCTAATTGCTCAAACTGCGGCGTATATCCGCATTGGCTAGCCGTGTTCACCACCAGCAAGGTTTTGCCTTTGAAGGTCTCGCAAAGGTCGACTGTCTCGTTAGAGTTAAGCTTTCGCTGCGAACCATTGAGAATATCGGGACAACTTTTTGCTATTGCTGGGGCGCTGAGAGCCAGCGTAATAACGGCGGTGGTGAGCATTTTCATTGGAAAGCCTTTTTGAGTGGTTGGCGACATTGAGCATTACCCAATCCAGAGAAAAAAGATCAGATCACTGCACTGTCGATTGACCGTAAACCGTTTTCATTTCACCCCAGCATCGACTACCCGTAAGTCTCAGACATATTGGTGAAGTCCTCTCTCGATACTCGCCTTAAAAAGAGTGTGTCATTTTCAATGCCAGTGATGAAATAGTGTGAAAGCGTGATACTTAAGGGGCTCACTTGTGTGAGCAAGCTTATACAGGTGCGCCCCGACAATACGGTTTGCTGTCTGATGCAGATATACTTTCACCATATCGACTGAATCAGGTGCAGGGATGACGACAGAAAGACGCGAAAAAGCCTCATCAATAACCCGTGTATTGGAAATTATCGAAGCAATTTCCTGCTCAGAGCGGCCACCAAGTCCAGCCGAACTGTCAATCATGCTCGATATTCCCAAACCCAGTATTCACAGATTGCTGCAACAGCTCGAACGGGAAGGCTTTGTACAAACCAACATGCGTGGAAACCTTGTTCCGGCCAACCGTATGCATGACATTGCGCTCGGTGTATTACACACCACACACTTTAAAGCTATTCGACAGGCGATTTTGCAAAAGCTCGCCAATGAGGTGGGTGAAACCTGTGGTATCTCGTTGCCAAATGGTGTCGACATGATCTATTTCGATCGTGTGCAAACCAACTGGCCATTGCAGATTAATCTGCAGACCGGCAGTCATACGCCGATTTGGTGCACCGCCAGTGGCAAACTTTACCTCAGCACCCTGTCAAAACGACGCCGGCAGCGACTTATCAATAATATGAGCCTGGAGCGACATGCCAAGAATACGATAACAGATCCCATTGACTTGGAGCGTGCGCTCACCGAAATAGAAAAACAGGATCTCGGCATCGACAATGAAGAGTTTGTAGATGGTATGGCTGCTATAGCGGTGCCTATACGAAATGAAGACGGACAGTTACATGCATGTCTGTTTACCCATGCCCCCGTGTTCCGAAGTTCGTTGGATGACTTGTTAAAATTCGAACCCCAGCTGCGTCGCGCAGCGAGGGATTTAGAAGCCCTAATGAAGGAAGGTTAAGCCCACTTTTTGCCTATCCGCCCAACGACTATCCTGCTACATCACCCATGATGTCGGCAGGTTTGTTTAGCTTGTAATTCCATCATTTTTCCGCCTATCCCAGAAAGATACATCCCTATTATTTTCAAATGGTTAATACCATTCAAACCTGCAATCAAACACAATAACCCTACTAATTTTAAGTAGTCTTATTATTGATTCAATTTTGGGCTAGCAGGATATTTCAGACCTCCTAGGATGAATATCGATACGTTAAGTATCAACTTGACACAAGGCAGTATCGTCAATCATCAATAAAGGGATAGTTTCTCATGAAGAAGATCACCGCATGTTCGTTAGCCATTCTGATGGGTTTCTCCATTCAGTCCGCATCAGCAACCACTCAGGAAGAGTTGGGTAATATTGGCGCGTATGTCGATTCCATACTGAATCCGAACATGACCAACACAGCAAACGCCACAGGCACGACGTATAAAACCCACCAGCCTCCATCCATTAACCAAGCTGGTGACGCGCTACATTATCTTGCCTTTGCAGAATATGTTTACAAAAGTTGGGGCGCACCAAGCGGATGGACACTGACGGAAACCATTCACGATAGCAGTACAGGTTTTCATGCCGCCGTTTATACCAGTGGCAGCAACGCAGTGATTGCATTCCGTGGCAGTGAACTGGGGACTTCTGATTGGGTAAACAATGGCATTATGGCCGCCGGGGAAGTGCCACCGCAGTACCGTTTAGCCATTTCAGAGTCAGCGCGACTCGCTAGCCAGTACAGCAGCTACAACATTCATTACACTGGCCACAGCCTTGGTGGTGGTCTTGCTACGGTTGCCGCCATTCGCACTGGCAAACCAGCTACCGTCTTCGACGCATCAGGCATAGGTAACGCCGTATTAAGTGAGATTCAACAATCCATGGCTAACGCAGGTGTTAGCGCCGCATCGTGGTCAACCAATGCCGGGCGAATCACCAACTATAACCTGGAAGGCGAATTCGTATCTGATGGCGATTACCAACAAGATGCCGACGTGATTGGCGTGGATTCAAAACAGTATGGCAATATTTTCTACCTCTCCGCCGCACGTTTCACACCTCTGTTTTTCCTCAACACTGGCCTGTCCCGCCACTTCACTACGCCACTGAGAGAAGAACTGCAATTTCTTTCCCAACCGGTTTTTCGTGTTAATGCCAATGACTGGAACAGCATCGACAACGATATTAATGGCTTTACCGCCCTGTTCTATATCGATTGGACTGACGACACGTTGGACTTGATGGCGTGGCAGGCTGAATACGCCATTAACTCTTTCCCAAGTTTCCTTGAAGATCTTTAACAACAACGTTGGCTAGGGGCTGTTGGCCCGCGGCAAGGAAAAGCCCCTTAATCGGCCAGATTAAGGGGCTTTGCTTTAATGGAAAATCAACCAGGGGGAACAGTTGAATTCGTTACGCCGCACGCGCCACAAAAGCTTTCGTGCGTTCGTTTTGAGGATTACCAAAGATCTGGGATGGTGGACCCTGTTCGACAATCACGCCGCCTTCCATAAAGATCACCTTGTCGGCAATCTCACGGGCAAACTGCATTTCGTGGGTCACCACAATCATGGTTTGCTTTTGCTTAGCGAGTGCTTTCATTACCGCCAACACTTCCTCTACCCATTCAGGGTCGAGTGCTGACGTAGGTTCATCAAACAGAATCACTTCGCCTTTACAGGCCATGGCACGGGCGATGCCGACACGTTGCTGCTGACCACCGGAAAGTTGCGCAGGGTATTTCTCTAAATGCGCTTCCATTCCGACGCTGACCAACAATTTACGTGCAGCTTCCAACGCTTTATCTTTTGGCTCTTTCCAAACGGTGATCAGCGATTCCGCCACGTTTTCCAGTGCGGTTTTGTTCGCGAACAATGCATAGCTCTGGAATACAAAACTGCTTTGTTTACGAAGCTGGTGAATCTCGCTTTTCGATACCTTGCCAGCGTTAACACACACATCACCAATCTGGATTTCACCACCACTTGGCACTTCCAGGTAGTTCAGGCAACGAAGCAGTGTTGACTTACCCGTGCCAGACGGACCGATGATCACCACAATCTCACCTTGCTTGACGTCGAGGTCGATTTGCTTCAGCACCTCGACATCACCAAAGCGTTTGCTCAAATTTTTCACTTCAATCATCGTGCATACGCCTTGTTCAATCGGACTTCCATCACCGTTTGAATACGGGTGAAGAAAATCACCACCAGCCAGTAAATCAAAGCCACCGCCATGAAGGCTTCAAAGAACTTAAAGCTCGAAGAGGCTTCCATTTGTGCCTTCGCCATGATTTCCGCCACACCCAGCGTGAACGCCAGTGAAGTACTTTTGATCATGTCGATGAAATAGTTCATCAATGAAGGGGTTGCGACGCGCGCTGCCTGCGGCAGGATAATGCGTTTCATCGCCTGGAGTTCAGTCATACCGACACTCAGGCTGGCTTCCATCTGGTTCTTATCAATCCCCAGAATCGCACCGCGAATACTTTCTGCCATGTAGGCGGAGAAGTGGAGCGACAAACCAATCACGGCGGCAGTGAAAGCATCCATCCCTACGAAAATCGGGAAGACCTGTGGCAATCCGTAATACAGTAAAAAGAGCTGTACCAGCAGCGGTGTACCGCGGAAGAACGAAATGTACACGGCAACGACAGAGTCGAGCACTTTGACTTTGAACACCCTTACCAGTGCCAGCAGCACCGACAGCACCAGAGCAACCGCAAAGCCAATCAGTGACATTTCCAGAGTTATTCCCAGATACTTCACCAGTATCGGGAACAACTCCAGCATGTAGTTAAAATCGAAGCTCTGCATTATTGCGTGATGTCAGAGTCAAACCACTTCTCTGAAATCTCGCTGAGGGTGCCATCAGCTTTCATTTCAGTCAGTGCCTGATCCACTTTAGCTTTTATCGCCAGCTTCTCAGGAGTGTTCAGGAATGGCATTGCATTCTGGATAGTTTCGAACGGTTCGCCCGCCAGTTGCAGTGGCAGACCAGACTTCTTGATAAGCTGTGCTGAAGAAACACGGTCCATCACGAACGCATCGGTGCGACCCAGTGCCACATCTTGTTCGAAACCAGAATCATAAGTAATGATGTTGATCTCGTTGGCTTTGTCGTAGTTACGCAGCAGTTGCTCGAAGTTACTGCCAAGGTTAACCGCGACTTTCTTGCCTTTCAGATCTTCGATACCTTCAATGTCTTCGCGGCCTTTACGTACAACCACCTGCGCACCGTCTACCACATAAGGAACAGAGAAAGCGTATTTTGCTTTACGCGCGTCAGTCATGGTGATTTGGTTACTGATGGTGTCGATGTGACCCGCTTCCAACATGCCGAAAAGGCCAGAGAAGTTTGCAGTCACGAATTCAACGTCGTAGTCCGCACGCTCGCCAATTTCATTCCATACATCGATTTCAAAGCCTTGCAGCTTGTCCATTTTCACAAAGGTGAATGGGAAGTAGCGGCCAGACATACCCACTTTAATTTCTTCTTGGGCAAGCGAAGCGGTCGAAGTGAAGCTCGCTGCAAATGCGACGGTAGCAAGCAAAACGTTTTTCATAGCAGGCATGGTTACAACTCCAATTGTTATTTTTCCTTAAACACCTTCCGTTGGGTTCACGTATTGTTCGTAAGGTGTTTCGTTTTATGGAGCCAAATGTAACTCATACATATTTTTGTGATAAATAACGAAATGTTCTATGTAATAATCTGCAAATGAGAGCATTTATAGATACATCCGCCGCATTGATTACTTTTTGAGCAAACATTACTCTGAACTAGCCCCGCTCTATCGAATTTTAAAAAGGCAGAAAAAATTTCACCCCTCTCACCCACTCGCCCGTTTATACCGACAAACCAGCAAGAAAAAGGAATCGGTATATGAAATTCAATCAAGTCACTATCGCTATCGTCGCAGCACTGACCGTGGTTGTCGGCTGTTCAGAGTCTATCCACGACACCACTCAAACCTCGCCTCAACAGGAGCCACCTCTGGTTCAGGAAGAATTGGTGGAGCTGGAAGTCATGGATGCAACGAATCCACTACCCGCTACTCCAACCTCCAAAATGGCGTATAGCCGCGTTGCTACCGATCACCAATTTATGGTGATGCCAATGCCAGGCGTCGATCCCTACGTGCAACCTGAAAACCGAGATAACTACCTAGAAACCCCAAGTAACGCCACTCGATTGGTGACAGTGTCACCTTTGTCGACTTTCTCTGTAGATGTCGACACAGGCAGTTACGCCAATGTTCGCAGTTACCTGAAGATGGGCAACAAGCCGCCAGCAGACGCCATTCGTGAAGAGGCCTTCATCAACTACTTTGACTACGCCTACCCAACACCTGTAACCAAAGCCAGACCTTTTTCTGTCAGCACTGAACTTGCCCCAGCGCCATGGAATGCGGAACGTAAGCTAATGCGCATTGCACTCAAGGGTTACGACATTCCGGTCAACGAGCGTAAAGCATCGAATCTGGTGTTTCTGGTAGATGTGTCAGGCTCCATGAATGAACCCAATAAGCTGCCGCTGTTGGTACAAAGCCTCTCTCTGCTCGCTAAAAACCTTGGAGAGAAAGACAAAGTGAGTCTGGTGACTTATGCGGGGAATGCCTCCGTCGTGCTCGAACCCACCAGCGGTGACAATCAACAAGCGATCGTCGATGCCCTTAAAAGCCTGCAGGCAGGCGGCGGCACCTATGGTGAAAGCGGGATCAAACTGGCTTACCAGCAAGCAAAGAAGGGCTTTATCAAAGATGGCGTAAACCGCGTGATTCTGGCGACAGACGGTGATTTCAACGTCGGCGTGACGAGCTTGGATGCGCTGAAAGATCGGGTGGAAGAAGAACGCGAGAACGGCATTTCTCTCACCACATTGGGCTTTGGACGTGGTAACTACAACGATGCCATGATGGAGCAACTCGCCAACATCGGCGACGGCAACCATGCTTATATCGATACCTTGCACGAAGCGCAAAAGGTACTGTTGCGACAGATGAGCGGCACACTGCAAAGCATCGCGGAAGATGTGAAAATTCAGGTCGAGTTCAATCCAGACACGGTTAAGGAATACCGCCTGATTGGCTACCAAAACCGTAAGCTGCGTGATGAAGATTTCAACAATGATAAAGTCGACGCTGGAGAAATCGGTGCAGGACACACAGTCACCGCCTTATATGAACTAACACTGGTTGGTGACCAAGGACGCATTGACGATCTGCGCTATCAGCAGAAAAAGACAGACGACGCCTCACACAGTGACGAACTCGCCCAGGTCAAAGTCCGATATAAGCTGCCCGGCAAAGACAAAAGCCAGCTCACCACTCAGGTGATTAATGGCAGCAAAGGCAAGCCAACATTCACTCAGGCCAGTGCGGATTTCCAGTTTGCCACTGCGGTTGCCGCCTTTGCGCAGAAGCTCAAAGACAATCACTATGTGGATGGTTTAGCCTACAGTCAAATAGCTGATATCGCGCGTGAAAACCGGGGCAAAGACCCATTCAACTACCGCGGCGAATTTATCAGTCTGGTGGAGATTGCGCAGAACCTTTAGGGGCATTCGTTAACAGGCATCCATGGATAAACAAACCGACGAAACATTGATGGTGAACTTCAGCAAAGGTGACCAGCGCGCCTTTGCTGAACTCTATCAACGCCATAAAAATCCGCTATATCGCTACTTCGTCCGTCAATTGGGTACGGCGCAACACGCCCGTGCCGAAGAGTTATATCAGGATGTTTGGTACCGCGTGATTGATAAGCGGAAAAGCTATGTGCCGACCGCCAAGTTCACCACCTGGCTGTATCACATTGCCCATAATCTGGTGATTGATGAACACCGAAAAATGATGTCATCCAGCGCTTATGCTCAATCATTGGACGACAATCAGAGCGAAGTGCCTGATTGGAACGGCGATAAGCAAACTGCCATCAAAGCCTGTATGGCACTGCTCGCGCCTTTGCAGAGGGAAGCGTTTCTACTTCGCCATGAAGCAGGCTTTGAGCCAGCACAAATATGCGAGATCGTCGGCGCGAAAGCGGAGGCTGTGAAAACCCGGCTTCGCTATGCCATGGATCAACTTCGCCAGTGCCTGACAAAAAAACTCGGAGACCGACAATGACAGCGCCAATCAAAGACGAAGACATCGTCGCGCTGTACAAGGAAAGCGCGACAGAAACACCAAGCAAAGACTTAGACAATCGCATCCTTGCCTATGCAAACAGTCAGAGCAAAAAACACATACCTTGGTGGACCTATGCAGGTGCCGCCGCAACGGTCGCTTTTATCGCTTTGCTGGCACCGTGGAAGTGGGTGGATGACACCCTAGAAACGCCTCAAAGTATCGAATCTATTATCGAACCTGGTATCGAACCTGGTATCGAACCAAGGAACGCCCCTGCATTCATCAGCCCAGAAGCCTTGTCTGACCATGAAGCCGATGCGGCGCGGTCAATGGAATTATTGCCACCAAAACCAGAGGAACAGCGTTTCTTCCGCAATTCACCCGCGGCGGCGAAATCTCTGCCCCAAATGGAGATGGAACTGGAAGAATCCATCATCACTGAGTTTGCAGAAGTTGAAAGACTGCTTGATGAAGGTCAGAAACAACAAGCGCGAGAACTGTTGGAACAGATGCTGACCGACGATCCCAAGCTAATTAACAAGTTGCCGGAAAGACTGAAAACTCTGGTGGAAAAAGAAGGAAAATAAATCCAAGGTCTGATTTGGAATCAGGCCTTGGTGAGCTTCTCGACTTCTAGACATTACCCACGCTAGAAAAGGAGTATCGGATAAGGGTGAGTTTTAGGCAGAAATGAAAGTGTTGGATTCACTCACACCGGATTGATGCCAGTCAGATACTCACCCTTGCCCAAAAGCGTAATACACCATGAAGTATGCACTACTAGTCGGTAATGTATACCTATCCATACCAGCATGTTAGATGATATCACCCATCAATAGTCACAAAATCGGTCACGTAAATTCGAGTTTTAGTCATAACTCGAATTTAATATTAAATAATTAAAAAGTGCTGATAAATTTATGAGAAAAAAGTTGTTAGATAATGAAAAGGCAATTAGAAAATTATAAACATCATCAGTGGTATAAAAACAATTCTGTTTTTACAGAGAGTTGACAATTAAAAACGCCTCCTCAACAATAAAATTGCATTCGTTTAGAAGTTAAACTATATGCATATCTTGATTCCTTTAATCGATAATTTTATTCTCAAGAGGGAAATATGATGAAAAAAATTAAGTTCGCTGCAAAAAAGGGTCCAGTTCTAGCTACTAAGAAAACTGAGCCAACTAACCCAGGTCCATGCTGTGGCTACACTGGGCCATAATTATTTTTATTAGGTATTTTGTCTCTAGACTTATCTGTAAATACCATTTATAAGAATAATTTTCGAATGTTGATATTTACATTCTGAAATTAGGGGGTAATTTTTCACCCCCATTTCTAGTAAGGTAGTGAGACTAATAAATACACTTTATCGCTTTTAAACATTAAAGTGCGTATCTTCTCAATATCCGGATCAGACTGTGACCCGAACTGCTTACTTATATCAACTGATCTACAAAAAAAGAAAACTTCATTCTTTGTCTTTTTTGCTGTTGGCATTGTTGTTAACCGCATTTCAAGCCCCACTTCCCTACCTGTCTGGTCATCTTATCGATCAGGTTTTACCAAGCGCAGATTCGAATTTGCTGCTCAAGACGGTTCTTTTACTCGCGACCCTTTACGGCGGCTACTTGATACTCAGTTACGTTTACGCTTGGTTTCGTCTAAAGGTACGGCGAGAAATTATGGTCGAGTTCAATCAGGATGTCATTCAGAGCATTCTGGGGTTGAACTACAATCAACGACTTAAAATTAACAACGGTGATCTCTTGTCCCGGGTAACTAGGGATATCGACCAGTTTGAAGTCATTATGCCTTATGGCTTATCAAGCACGATTCACCATCTTGTCTTGTCAGTGGTGCTGCTGGTAATCGTATTTTTCCTGAACTGGCAATTGAGCGCCATACTGCTTGTCCTCCTGCCTGCTGCCGTCATGGTTTACATGAGATTTGATGGCGCCCTTTGGTCATCTTCCAAAGAGGAAACTAACGCCTCGGCAAGAAAGATAACTGTCGTACAAGAAACGATTGAATCTGATGCAGAAATAAAACTATACCGCTCTGAAAGTTTCTTTTTACGGTATTGCAGGCAAGCCGTTGAAAAGCTGGAAAATAAGCGTTTTACCCGTCAGTTGTATGATACTAAGGTCAACATGATCATCATGGGCATCCCTATGCTCGCCATGGTCATCATCTGGTATCTGGGCGGTGCGATGGTGATTGAAGAGCAGCTCACTATAGGCTTAATCATCACGTATACCGCCACGTTGAATTTGATGGTGCCGTCGCTGATCAGGATTATTGAATTTGCTTCAAGCCTTCCGAATGAATTGACAGCCTTAATGCGCGTAAAAGAGTTATGTGATTTAGCGAAGGCACAATCTGAACGGGATTTTCCTGACCACACCGAGCTTCAAGCAAATCCTTCTGCTTTCATCGAAAACATGGCAATAGAGGGAATGAGCTTTTCCTATCAACATGATTATCCGTTGTTTTCCAGCCTTGACCTCACCTTTGATCGGGGCCGCGCCCATTTGATCAATGGCGGTAACGGTGCGGGTAAATCAACGTTGCTGACCATACTCAGCGGAGAGTTACAGCCTCAGTCAGGGCATATCACGTTGGATTCAACGCCCCTAAGTGCAATCTCAAACCGATCTGAATGGATTTCGATGGTGCCGCAGCGAATTCACATCATCTCTGACTCTATTCGCAACAACGTCACTTTCGGTATGGATGTTGAGGAAGAAAAGATCCATCACGCTCTGGCTCTCGTCGGGCTGAATCAATGGGTTAAGCGACTTGATAGAGGCATTGATCACGTCATCAAAGACGCGCATTCAGAGCTTTCAGGAGGCCAAATTCAAAAGCTGGGCCTCGCGCGTGCCATATTACGCGACACACCGATTCTATTGATGGATGAGCCCACTAATAACCTGGACAGCGAAGCGGTGAAGCTACTTATCGATATTATCCGTGCACAAAGACAGTCCAAGATTGTGGTTATTGTTAGCCATGACGACCGCCTGTTTGATGCAGTGGATCGCATTGTTTATCTAGAGAATGACAGCTCCAACTACTCAACCCGAGTCAGTGAAATGACTACCAAAGCGACCCTAAGAACGTGAGTAGCAAGAAAGTGTGGTTTTCTCCGAAACGTCATTCAGCGCCACACACTGGCACACACGAAATGTTTAAGTGGGAAGAAGGCTAAGGAATGCATGATTTCAACGTCGACATCAATACAAAACTAATCAAATAGCCTCGCCTCCTTATCGTAGTAAAAACAGGGAATTGAAAGCCTCTCTATGACGTTAAAACAGTATGGACACAAACAATGAGACGCTACTTAAAGAGTATATTTGCCATCGTTGTGCTGGCTTCCGTTGCTGCTGGCTATTTTTTCTATGAGGAGCCGCCTCTCAGTGTTTCAGGTGTGCAGGTGCAACGTCATGATATGGCCTACATCATCCGCGTGACGGGCGAAGTCATCAATGACCGCACTGTTTCTCTCACCGCGTTAGTCAATGGCCGTATCGAAGACGTTTACGTTGCCCGTGGTGATAAGGTGAAAAAGGATGACACGCTGGCTTCCATGGATAACCGTGCCTCTGTTGCCCGCCTCAATCGTGCCAAAGCCGTCGTTCAGCAACAAACGGTTCGTCTGAAAGAACAACAGCAGCGCTTTAACAGATTATCTGAGCTCTCCAATAGAAAGCTCGTTGCCGTCGAAGCCCTCGATCAAGCGCAATACGAATTGGAAACAGCGAAAGCGGCGGTGGCGATAGCCAAAGCCGACGCCCAGATGAGTACCATCGAGCAAGACTGGCAAAGGCTCGACGCACCATTCGATGCCGTTGTCACGGACAAATGGACTGAATCCGGACAGTGGGTTGAAGCCGGAACCCAACTTTTCCAGCTCGTCGCGATTGAAGGGTGGGAAATTGAAGCCAACTTAGACGCCGTTGATACCGGAAGAATTCACACAGGCCAAGTGGTTAACGTGTCATCTGATTCTTTTCCTGACAAAGTATGGCAAACCCAAATCCATTGGATTGGCCCGGCCATTGAACGCTCTGCAGAGCGCTACTTAAATACCTTTCCCGTTCGTATGGCCTTGGGGCCAGATGCACCAAAACTGTTACTGGGGCAACAGCTGGATATCGAAATCGTTATCGAAGAGCGTGGCAATGTGTTGAGCCTGCCTTACAGCGCCCTGCGTGAGCGCGAACCAGGGCTGTTTGAAGTTGCTCTGGTTGAGCAAGGCGCGATTCGCTTACAGCCAATTGAATCTGGGTTAGAAACAGACACCCATGTTGAAATACTCAGTGGCATCCAAGAAGGGCAAAAGGTCGCGCTGTTTGATAGCGGGTATCTGGAAAATGGACGTGCAGCAAGGTTTATCGCGAACAATGATCAAAATTGAATCCTTGTATAAATCCTATTTCCGGGGAGAGACCCCATTACCCATCATCCAGGGTGTCGACCTGCACGTTGAGCAGGGAGAATTTGTCACCATCATGGGTGCATCCGGATCAGGAAAGAGCACCCTACTCAATATTATTGGCTGCTTAGATAAAGCCGATAAAGGCACTTACCACTTGGATGGCACCGGTGTTCATCAAACTGATGACGATGGACTTGCAAAGCTTCGTTCGTCGTTAATGGGATTTATATTTCAATCTTTCAACTTGCTGTCACGCCGTGACGCGTTAGCCAATGTCATGCTGCCATTGGTGTATCAAGGCACACCGTCCTCACAGCGCCGAGACCTTGCGTTATCCGCACTAGAACGGGTTGGACTGGCTGACCGTGCCACCCATTTACCCAATCAGCTTTCCGGTGGCCAGCAACAACGGGTTGCCATTGCACGGGCGCTGGTCAACAAACCCAAGTTACTAATTGCCGATGAACCTACCGGTGCGTTAGACAGCCAGACTGGGCAGCAAGTCATGGATTTGTTCAGGGAGCTTCATGCTGAGGGTCACACCATTATCATGGTAACTCATGATGCGCATCTGGCAGAGGCTGCAGACAGAGTCGTACACATGCGCGACGGCAGGATAGTGGTATGACAGGGCTGCGGATTCTGCCGGATTTGTTTAAAGAGGCGCGTCTGGCCATGCTGGCGAATTGGGGCAGATCCATGCTCAGCATGATTGGTATCGCTGTGGGTATCGCCGCAGTGATGACAGTGGATACCGTCAGTACCGGAGGTAAAACCTTTGTCATGCAAGAGCTGGAAACTTTCGGTCTCAAGTCTGTTTGGGTGTATCGCACACAAAGCAGCAAAGATCCCCACAAGCGGATGCGGACAGGCACAGGCATCACCAATAACGATTTAATCGCACTTGAGGGAGATTGCTGCCCATCCGTCAATCTGATCAGCCCCATCGTAAAACCCAGAGGCTCACCTCCCATCGTCCAAGCCGGCAATCGCTACAGCAATGCTGAAGTGGTTGGCGTCAATGCCGCCTTTTTAACCATCAACAACGATCAATTGCGGATTGGCAGAGGCCTAAGAGACACAGAAATCAGAAATCGCAGACCTGTCGCCATTATCGGCGAAACCGTCGCCTCAGATTTGTTCCCTGGCATATCGAACCCTTTAGGTCACCCGTTTCGAATATCGGGTCGTGAATATCAGGTTGTTGGCGTGCTCCGTTCTAAAAGTCGGGATCTACTGGCCAGCATCGGCTCTGCGGGAGGCGATGTGAATAACCGCATCTTAGTCAGTTACCCACTGGTACAGGCACTTAACGGCAATAATGACGTGAGCTACATTCAAGCTGAAGCCACAACGGTAGAGGCTGCAGAAGCAGCGGCCGCGCAGATAAAAGGCGTGCTTTCCCGTCGTTATCAAGGCGTTTTTGAATATCAAAGCAGCACACTCGCTTCCTACATTCGAACCACAGACAGTATTCTTGGTGGCGTGACCATTATCGGCATTATTGCCGCTTCTAGTGCGTTGATCGTTGGTGCCATTGGCGTTGGTGGGATCATGAGTACGGCCGTTGCTGAACGTACGCGGGAAATCGGTATTCGTGCCGCGATTGGCGCCCACCGCAGCCACATCATGATTCAGTTTATTGTGGAATCTGTGCTCATTTGCCTGATTGGCGGTTTGGCAGGTTTAGCGGTGGGCATGTTGATCGGCGTGGTCTTGGACTTCTTTACCGGCTTTCCGTTGTTCCCCGGCATCTTGGGCATCAGCATTGCCCTTTTTGTATCCATTTTGGTTGGATTAGTTGCGGGATACTTGCCCGCCCGAAGAGCAGCCCAAATGAAACCCGTGGACGCGCTTAGAGACTCATGAAGATTCGCCGGCACCGACCTTAAGGCTGTCCTGATATTCCTCGTAGAATGATGCAGAAAGGATAAGAACATTTCTGGTAAGGTGAACGATCCAGACGAACAGCAGGGAATCAGTCACCACATACGCAACACCAAGGAGTATTGCGAAAAGAAAGAACTCTAATGAGTGCCACCCTAGCGGTCTGTTTTCCTCATGAACGGTCCAAAACAATACGGCTGAGAGGAAAATAGCGGCCCAAACCGGTAAAACCAGCATCAGCGTACTGATTAAAAATACCCGCCATATCAGCTCTTCGTAACCTGTGATCCCCAATTGAAAAAGCAGATAGTTTTTGTTTTCTTTAAGGCACTTAATCCCACAGATACTATCAACCATAAACTTTTTGGGTTGCGGTGAACTCAGCGGCAATCCCGCGATAAGTAAGACACAGCCAACAACAATGCCACCCAAGACTAAAGTGCTAATTTCAATAAAAGATGCCAGCTGCCAATCCAGATAGAAATACAAGGTATAAGCGATGACGGGCAGCATGAGCAGGAAGCCAACGCAATCCCCAATGAATCGCGGGTAAAGAAAAGACAAACAGACAACGGCGATAAGCAGCAATACAAGCAAGGCCACGTTTAGAAGAGCCCTTGCCTAAAGTGACGGCGCAATACGCCCTCTTTGTGCTCTTGCAAAAATGTCCGGAAATCCTCTGAAAACATGGCGTACAGATGGTAGTCGTTCCATCCATCCCCCACAGGGACATAGTTTTTCAGCACACCTTCTTTGATACCACCAAATTCTGCCAGACGAATGGAATCCTCATTTCCTGAAAGAACATAACCATAGACCTTATGTAAATTCATGACATTAAAGGCCATTTGCAAACTCAGCAGTGCTATCTCTGGCCCAAAGACACTGGTACGGTATTCCGCTTCTCCCACGAGGTAACGAAGATCTGCAGTGCGGCTTTTCCAATCGATGTTATTAAACCAGACCATCCCGATTGGCTTGCCGCTTTTGACCGAACACACCAAGCCCAGAAGGTTTTCTCCGCCATAAACCGCAGCATTTTGTTCAAGCCAACTCATCACTTGGTCCTGAGCACCATCTACAAACGTCGAGCTGTCAAAAACCGTTGAATTCAGATAGGGATCTTCCAGCCAGCGAGCAATGGTATCAATATCTTCGAGATTGGGACGACGCAAAGCACAATAAATTCCACGAACACTGTCAAACACGTTGATCCTCACTTCCCAGCATTAATAAATCGTAATAAGCGCCTTCAACAAACAACTGATCTCTCAAACGGGCTTCTTCAGTAAAACCTAATCGTTTCAGGCAATCTATCTCTTGCTGTTCATGAGGGAGTAACTGGACATAATACTTACCGATGCTGTAGTTCCGGGCCAACCAGTTCAGGACGAACTTGATATTTTCGTCAGCAGAGTCACACAGCAAATGAACATCTATATAGGCAATGCCCTCGAACACAGCTCTTATTCTGAGAAATCCGACTTTGGTGGTTCCACTCAATACCACGAAATCTCCATCACCCAACGCCGCATCGAGTTCGGATTGTGAGCAGCCAAGAGGGTAAGCCAGGTTTTTATATGTTGAACATTTGAATCCTGATGATGCTAAATCAAGATAATCATCCACCGTTGCCAATCTAAATGACACTGAAATCTCCACTCTTTTTTATAAGGAAAACACGCTCACCGAGGTCTATACCCAAACGACCTGAATATGTAGGATTCAGGTCGTTCAGGCCTATGAGGCATGTTGAGAAATATGCTCAATGAGATTTTTTCGCTTGATAAACGACAGATCGAACGTAGCAGCCAACACTTCCCGCCCATTCACATAGGAATTACCCGTTAGCCTGGCGCCCAATCGGTTGATGGCCTTTATGCTGACGCGCGCTTCTAAGGTGTCTCCCGGCAGAGCAGGAGACTTAAATCGCATTTGGCTGACAGTGCTGGCAACCACATCGGTTTCTTCTTCAAATTCACTCCGGTAGTGAATCAATACAATGCCGGCCTGTGCTAATGCTTCACCCATCAAAACGCCAGGCATCATGCTGACATGTTTGAAGTGTGCATCAATCAGATCTGAAGATTCAGGGATATGGTATTGCGCCACGGCCTCAGACTCAGTCAAATAACTTACTGAATCAACGAATAAAAAGGCATCACCATAGGGTAAGATTGAACGAACAGCCGCTTTACTCAATCCACCCTGTGGCCCCCTCAATCCATCAATAATATTTCGATTCATAGACGCCATTCACAGACAAAGGTCATTCCACTTTTTGCAGGATGGTCGCCGCATTCGTGCCACCAAAACCGAAGTTTAAAGAAAGAACTCTCTTCAAATCAGCTTGTGTGGTTTCACGTACGATGGGAGCATCCTCAAACAGAGGGTCAATATTTTCGATATTGATGGATGGCGCAATGAAGCCATCTTTTAGCATGGCGATGCATGCAATCAGCTCGATAGCACCCACCGCTCCTATCGCATGTCCAGTCATGGATTTCGTTGACGAGAACCTTGGAACATTGCCGCCAAATGCGCGGCGTAATCCATTGACCTCCGCCACATCACCCGCGACGGTGCCTGTCCCATGCGTATTGATTGCATCGATATCGGCAGAGTCAATACACGCGTCTTCTAACGCGCTGGCAATACAGTCAACAAATGTACCGCCATCAGCTTGAGGCAGAACCAAATCATAAGGATCTGAGTTAGCGGCATAACCTGCAATTTCTGCATAAATTGGCGCATTACGCGCCAACGCAGAATCAAGTGACTCTAAGACAAGCACTCCTGCCCCGCCGCTAATCACAAAGCCATCTCTGTCTCGATCGTAGGGGCGTGATGCTGTTTCCGGGGTGTCATTAAAACCGGTGGACAGTGCCATTCTCAACGCTTGAAAGGAAGCGACGATCAAGTCGCTCACTTCCTCACAACCACCTGTGATGGCTCTGTCTATCACTCCATCACGTATCAGTTCATACGCATGTCCGATATTGTGCGTACCTGTCGCACACGCCGACGAAATGGAATAGCTTCGCCCATTAATACCAAAGAGTTTGGTCAAAAGTGCACTTGGTGTACTGCTCATGGATTTGAGCACGGTATAGGGTTCAGTTCTTCGAACCTGGCCATTGAAATACTTTACACCTTCTCGATGTATCACACCGACATCCGCCACACCGCTGCCGACAAGACAAGCCGTTCGCGGGTCAGAGAGCGCTTCAGAACTTAAGCCGGAAGCCGAAATCGCGTCATTGGCGGCAACACTGCAATAGAGTGTTGAGGTCGGCATCGCCCGGCGGAGTTTGAGCGGAATGTTCGTGGACTGTATTTTGGCTTCTTCTAAATCGATTAAACCAGCAACACGGCTCGTTAATCCATATTCAGACCAAGATTCGACAGCGCGAAGACCACTGCGACCAAGCTTTAGCGATTCGGTAAAAGTGTCAAAGTCGTTGCCAATGGATGAAACAACACCAACCCCTGTTACGACAACACGTCTACGATTATCCATTTTTTTCGCTTAACTTGGATTCAATGATTTCTAAAAGATCACTCACAGTGTCAAGCTTGATTAAGTCTTCGTCATCGATGGATATCCCCAAAGAGTCTTCCAAATCAAGAGTGAGTGAAACAGCCTGCATGGAATCCATACCAAGATCATCACGCAATGACATAGATGGGACAATATCTTTCGCTGAAATAGCATTTTCTGACTCAGACTCTAATCGACTCATGATTTCCGATATTATCGAATCTGTTAAATATTGTTGGTTCTCGAGGATAGAATTCATATTAATTACACCAACTACATGAATTAATGATAAGGTTCGTATATCCGAACAACGACAAGACGAAATAATTCAATCAATCGTTTTTTATTGCCAATCGATGTGGGAATTTATCTAGTTGCTGTTAGCTTATCTTTCACGACAACCTGCTTCAAACCCTTTCAACATTTCTTCTGTCAAAATATCATCACATCTCAAATACAAAACATAACATACAGTTTAAATACCGTTCCCATTCGAATGAGATCAATGGATATCCTTGATTTTTTATAGCCCTTTCAAATGACTCACACTATTCTAATTAGAATTTATTAAATACAACTTACATGCTAATTTGGAAATTCGTGACACTCTCCCATAAATTATTTAGTGAAAAATCAAACTTCATTTTCAGTCATTTTTAAAAACACTGTCTTTACTTAATATATACACAAACCGTATAGCGTTCATTTCTGTTCATCAAAAGATATGCATAAAAATTCATTATGCAATAGATTACATAATATTTGAGTCACAAAAAAATCTCACTCAAGTGACACAACTGTTAACCACCTGCGTCCTAATATTCCCATTGATTTACACACAATAATCGTATGGAGAATGCGGATGAAATACTCGCTACCAGTATCTATTTTTTCCTCAGCAGCGCTGATGTTTTCAGCCAGTGTGTTTGCTGATACCACACCATACCTGCCGTCAAACAGTGTTGTTGTCGACGCTTACATAGGCGGTGATGAGTTGACGGAGGCCAACAATGGTGCCATCAAAGTTGTCGAATACAATGAGACGACGATTAATTTTAATTACGCTTTTGACACCACGTCTCATATGTTCACGGCACCTGTGGCTGGTCTCTACAATATCGATGCCCGTTATGCTCAACGTACTTGCGGGTTTAAGTACCTGCTTCGGATTGGCATCTCACTGCCAAATGCTGTCCCACCAGGCAGCAATGCTTCTATTGGCCCTGTTACTTTTGCCAATAACGATACGGGTTGCGCCATCCCTGGCGTCGCAGCAGTAAACAGCATTATGCAGCTTGAAAAAGGCGAGACCATTTTCATCCAAGGCCGCTATCAGCGTGCGCCTTATGATGTATCTCCGTGGAACTACCAGAACCGCTATCAGAACCGTCTAGTGATCACCTATCTAGGCTGTAACTTCTGCGGTTTTCCCCCAGCAAGTTAAGCAGATATCAAATAGAAAGGGACGCATCTGCGTCCCTTTCTATTTCGAATTGGTGTTTGTTAGTAACGCTTTTCAACGGTGAAGTCATCAAGCTCCAGACGCCAAACACCATCAGCTTCTTTCACCCACTTTTCCAGCGTGATATGGCCTTCGCCGATGTTCATCTTCCAGCGAGATTCCATCACCACAGTTTTGTCATCCAGCTCTGTAAATTTGGGTTCTATGTAGACCAAATCTGTCGCGCCATCGCTGATTAATTGCTTCCAGAATGCCGTTGCCGCCGGGCGGCCATGATACACACCAAACGGATGAGAAATCATGGTCGATTCCATGGTGTATGCATCACCAAGATACTGGTAGTCACCTTTGTTGAATGCAGCGATCCACTGTTTTGATGCTTCTTGCGCCTCTTCAATCGGGCCCGCATAAGCTGCACCTGCGAATACCATTTGAGTTGCGATTGCCGCTGCCATTAATTGCTTTTTCATCCTTCACTCCACATCGCTTTATTTGGGTTGAGCAAAGAGTACCCACGCATTATTGTTAGATATATATCGCACAATAGAAAACACTGTTTATGGAAAATAAACATATTGGCTACCAAATGCAGCTTTACGTCACCTTGGTTCGGGCTGGCAGTTTTACTCAGGCAGCAGAACAACTGGGCATTACCCGCTCTTGGCTCAGTCAGCAAATCAGTGGATTGGAGAAATCACTAAACACCCTGTTGTTGCATCGCACCACCCGCACGCTGCGGATGACAGATTCCGGCGAGCGCTTTTTTGAACATGCCGTAGCAATGGAAAATTTGCTGGAAAAGGCCCAGGAAGATATCTCTTCGACCCAATCAGGCATAAAAGGAAAAGTCCGGATTTCCTGCCCAACAGCCTTGGCTCCGGTTTTGGTTGTCCCAGCAATTAAAACCTTGAGGTGCGAACATCCTGAACTGGATATTGAACTCGTCGTGACGGATACCATTCAGGATTTGCTGCAGGAAAATATCGATGTGGCGATTCGTGTGGGTAATCTCCCAGATAGCAATTTGAAAGCCAGATTGCTCGGCCGCTTTCACCAACGCTGGTACCAATCACCTGAATTGCCGGAAGGTTCAGATGACCAGATTCTGCTGCCATGGCAAACCCCAGAGCACGCCAACGTGCTGCGTGTAAACAATATCCTCACCGCTGCAGAAATGGCAAAGCAGGGATTGGGACGTGTATTGCTGCCCGATCTTTTTGCCCGGTCATGTTGTGAGCAAGGGTTGTTGACCTTGGTTTCAAGAGCAGAGCCTGAGCCAGAACAACAACGTGATGTTCACGCCATTCACGCTTTCTCAGAATTTACACCGGCGCGGATCCGTTTGGTCATCGACACCCTGATATCGCAGTTCCAGCTTTCGCAATCAAACATGGGCTAAACAAAAACGGTGACTACCAGAGTCACCGTTTTAACCTTTGCTTATTGGCACATCACCACTGCGTTTCACCTTCGTGAACCTGTGCGCCTAGCTCCAGCGTGAAGTTGGCACCCAATTTCGGGTAGTAACCAACCATGGTATCAATCACGCCTTTGCTGTTTTCGCTCTTGGCTTTCGCATCTGCAAATCGTTCAATCCAGTTCGCTGTGTAATCAATGGTCGAAGGATCCAGTTTGCCTTCGGTTTTCATGTGACCCGGGATGACCAGTTCAGGCTTCAAAGATTGCATTTCCTTGAGTTGATCCAACCACGCTGTCACTTCTTCATCGGTTTGGGTGTCTGCCATCCAAACGTGCATACCTTCAACGATGCCGACATTACCCAGAATGGCTTTTTCTGAAGGGATCCAGAGGTACGGACGATGCGCCAGCACGCCTTCTGTGCCTTTGATTTCGATAACTGCATCATCGACTTTTAGCTCGGTGCCGTTAAATACATCCGGTACACGTGGTTGCTTCGGTGCATTAGAACCCATTTTGGGGCCCCAGAAACTGATCTTGGTTTCCAGCTTTTTCACGATAGCGTCTCGTACTGCCTGCGTGGTCAGCACATTCGCATGTGGGAAGATTTCAAGTAGCTGTGAAGCACCGAAGTAGTAATCCGGATCCGCCTGACTGATGTAAATGGTTTTCAGCTCTTTGCCAGAGTCCAATACTTTAGCGGCGATTTGCAACGCATCGGCGCGGGTAAAACCCGTGTCGATCACCATCACTTCTTTTTCGCCTGCAACGACGGTAGAAGTCACGTTGAAGCTGTTGTCGTCTCCGTAGTAAACGTCAAATGTCAGTGGTGTAGTCTCCGCCATTACTGGGGCTGTCAGAGCGAAAGAGAGCGCTAAAGCAATGGTTGTTTTCATTGTTGTACTTCCTCGTTATTTGGGTTTGGGAAGAAGCATAACGATTGGATATGCTCGGAAATAGCGCCTATTATTTGCATCATTATTTCTTAAATCGAACAGATAAAGAATGAACTTATGGATAAGTTGACTGCCGCAAGGGTGCTTCTCGATGTGGCGCAAACGGAAAGTTTCACCGCCACAGCTGACCGATTAGAGATGTCCCGACCTATGGTGACACGCTATGTGGAAGCCATGGAAAACTGGCTTGGGGCGAGGCTGTTAAACCGCACTACCCGCAAAGTGTCACTTACCAATATGGGTAAGCAAGTGCTGCCAGATATGCAGCGATGGGTGGAGCAGGCGCTGCACTTGGAAGAAAGCTTGATGCCCGGCGAAGCGCTGAGTGGATTTATCCGAATAAGCACCAGTATGTCATTTGGTTTTTCCCTGTTGATGCCAGCACTGCACGAGTTTCGGGTGCGTCACCCCGGTGTCACCATAGATATCGACGCACAGGACAGAGCGGTTGATCTGGTCGCAGAGCGTGTTGATCTCGCTATTCGCACTGCCAGCAACCCAGATCCTTCGCTGATTGGCCGACCCCTCGCGCCCTGTGAATCAACCTTGGTTGCCTCTCCTGCTTATCTGAAATCGCGGCCGCCTATCTTGGTGCCGGAAGATCTCAAGGCGCACGAATGCTTGGGCTATAAGAACTTTGGCCGGCACGAGTGGCATCTCTCCAAAGGCCATGAAAAACAAACCATTGAAGTAAATTGTCCGATCACTGGCAACGAAGCCACAGTGCTGCTTCATGGCTCATTAGCAGGCATGGGAATTTCCATGCAGCCAACGTATCTGGTCGAAGAAATGCTGGAAAAAGGCGAGTTGGAAGAGGTATTGCCGGAATGGGAATTGAACACCCTGACCATCTATCTGCTGTACGCATCACGCAAGCATCTTTCAAGGCCTGTGCGCGCTTTGATTGATTTTCTGGTTGAGTATTTTGATGGGAAATTCTGACGTTCAGGAGCAAGCCCTCCCCTTTAAAGAGGAGGGAGTGTAGACGCTTACTTGTAAGCACCCGCCGCGTAATGCAGTTCGTAAGAGTGACTGTAGATCTCAAGGATGTTACCGAACGGATCTTCCATGTAGATCATGCGGTAAGGCTTCTCACCTGGGTAGTAGAAACGTGGCGCTTTCATGCGCTTCTTGCCACCTGCCGCGACAATTTTTTCTGCCAAACCTTCAACATCCGGGTCCTGCACACAGAAGTGGAAGATGCCGGTTTTCCAGTATTCGAAGTTGTTCTCTGGGTTTTCCTGATTCTTGAATTCAAACAACTCAACACCAATGCGGTCACCGGTAGAAAGGTGCGCGATGCGGAAACGTTCCCAGCCAGCACCGAATACATCCGTACACATTTCACCGATGGCAGAATCGTCTTCAACAATCTCAGTCGGCTCCATGATGAGGTACCAACCCAGTACTTCGGTGTAAAACTTCACCGCTGCTTCCAAGTCAGGAACGGAAATACCAATGTGTGAAAAGTTACGTGGATATGGCGTTGTCATGATTAAAATCTCTCAATGCGTTATCGGATGAAGAGAAGTTTACCTACCACCTTTTTCATTGAAAAATTATCGATTATTATTGAATCCATAATATTCTGTTATTCATTTCCATATGCTGAACCCTAAATGGCTCAACACCTTCGCCACGCTGGTTGAAACCGGCAGCTTTACCAAAACCGCTGAACGGCTCTACATGACACAACCCGGCGTCAGTCAGCATGTGAAAAAGCTGGAAGACGAGTTGGGGGAAACCCTCATATACCGTGAAGGAAAGCAGTTCGAACTGACACGTGAAGGCATCATGCTGAATGCCTTTATCGCCGAGCAGAATCAGCAGCAGGCAGACTTTCTGGCAAGAATGAAAGACGATGATCCCCATCAAGGGGCAATCCGCATTGCCTGTTCCGGTGCAATGGCGATGAAGCTATATTCGTCTTTGTTGAACCTGCAAACCTCATACGCCGGCTTATCGGTGCAGCTTGAAGCCGCGCCAGCAGACAGAATTCGTCAGATGCTCATGGATAACCAAACCGACATTGGCATCACTACCCAAAAGTTCGATCACCCTGCCTTTGAAGAAACCTTACTCGGTGAAGAAGCACTTTGTGTGATCGTGCCTTCCAACGCTGATATTCCCCAAGGCAATTTCCATGCGCTTGCTTCATTGGGCTATATTCATCACCCCGATGGAAAACACTACGCCGACTTGGTGCTTGGAAGTAACTTCCCCGAAGAATACCGTGGCGTCGAATCCTTGGATCATCGCGGTTACGTCAACCAGCTGGCGCAGATCCTTTTGCCCATATCAAAAGGCATTGGTTTCACCGTGTTGCCAGAAAGCGTCATGAGTCGATTTGAGCAAAAAGAACAGCTTACGTCGCTCCCGCTTGAGTCACCGGTTTCGCAATCCCTGTTTCTTTCGAAGAAGAAACATCGTGATTTGCCGAAGCGATTCGAAGCGGTGATGGAAATCATTCACCAATCAACATGCAAATAAAAAAGCCGCCCAAGCAGGCGGCCAATGTCTTCAAGCGTAAAGACTTAACACACTTTAAACTTGCCAATGAGTGCATCAAGCTCATCCACTTTTCTGTCGAGCGAGGCAATGCGGTCTGCACTTTGCTGAGCACTGTCCAGCGACTTGGAAGAAATATCGCTGATGGCGGTAATATCTGAGGCGATTTCTCGGGTCACGGATGTTTGCTCATCGGCTGCCGTCGCAATCGTGCTTATCATGCTTTGCACGGATGCAGCGCCATTGAAGATGTCATCCAGCGCTTTCACGGCGCTCTCGCTGTGGTTCACACCAATCTCAACCAAACCACAGTTCTCTTCGGTACTGGTGACGGCATTTTGTGTGCCCGTCTGGATCGATTGGATAATAGTAGAGACTTCTTGCGTCGCCTGCGTAGTACGCTCCGCCAGTGCACGAACTTCATCTGCTACAACGGCAAACCCACGCCCAAACTCACCCGCACGCGCGGCCTCGATTGCCGCATTCAGTGCAAGCAGGTTAGTTTGTTCAGCAATCCCCTGAATCACTTTGATCACATTGCCAATTTCTTCACTGTGGCTGCCCAGCTCACGCATCGATACCGACATTTCCTGCATTTGCACAGACACCTGCTGAATACTGTTTACCATCTCACCAATCACGCGGCGGCCTTCATGCGCTGATTCCTCTGAGCGTTTGGCTTCATCAAAGGTCGCAGTCCCCTGATTCGCCACTTCAGAAATGGTCAGGCTGAGTTCTTCAGACGCAGTCGCAATCAAGGTCGCTTTTTCATCCTGCATCGATGCGCCTGATACCACATCCTGACTAATCGTAGACAGTGCTTTAGCCGAAAAATGCACCTCTTCAGTTACGCCACGGATGGATGAAATCAGGCTCACCAATGATGCTTGCATCCCGTTAACAGACACCGCCAGGCTGGCGAGTTCATCGCCAGACTTATCTTCAATCGATTCATTGGAAAGCTCTCCATTGGCGATACGCTGTGCCGCTTGGTTCAAGATTGTCAGACGACGTGTAATTGAGGTGGAAAGCAGATAAGCAATGCCGCAGGAGAGCAAAATAGCCACTGCTGCAAGAGAAAGCAGAGTCATTCGCATCACTTCATAGGCTTCAAGCAGACTGCCAAGTGCCTTATCAGTTTCAGCCACTTCCTCAGATGAGACTTGGTCGAGAATGTCTTCGATAGGTGCAAGGTGCATGAGATACACGTCGTGAAGCTCTTCCACCAAATCAGACATTTCAACACCATTTCCTACCCGTGGAAGAATACTGTTTTCAAAAGCGGCTAGATAAGCCTTCATGTGCTCTTCTATCTCTGCCAGTCTCTGAAAGTCTTCCGACCCTGGGGTTTCCAACAGGCGCACATGAGCAATCAAATCCATATACTCTTTGATGTTGCTCTTTAAATCCTCCTTGGCGCCAGTAACGTCATTTATCACGCCCATTGAATCCCGGTAAACGTCACCAGCTTCATCAATCAGTCCAAGATAACCTATCGCTTCCGGTACATCGTCGGTTCTGACCTCTATACCAACCTCCTGAAGAAACGCCAACTTAATCCAGACAAACGCCACCATACCAACTAACAGGCTAAGAATGCCCCCAAACCCAAAAAACAATTTTTGACTGACCGTCAGCTTCCTCAACATGCTGATTCTCCTCCCCGATGAAATGAATCATTTACCGTATGATGTATCGACCCACGCACCATTCGCTTTAGTGATAAATCGAACAATTACATAACAGGCACGCCGCGTTCTCTCAGGATGGGCACATCATGCTTTACTATTCAGTGGGTTAGTTTTTGAATAAAAAATGCGCAGGATTTGTTAAAAGACCCATTGATAACTTGTAGGGATGGAAACAAGGGAGAAGCACTGATGAAGCGTCAATCGACTGCCGAGCACTACCAGAAAAGGCTTTCTGTACTGTCGGATTATATCTACGACAACCTGGAAGACGATCTGGATATGGACAAACTCGCTGAGGTTGCGCTGATCTCGCCTTATCACCTACACCGCATTTATCGTGGGATTTACGGCAACAGTCTGACGGATTCCATCCGTTGGATACGTCTTCACTATGCGGCGGACAGGTTGATAAAGACGGACATGAGCATTGAGGCAATTGGCCGCCTGGCGAGATACAACTCTGTGCAAAGCTTCACCCGTGTTTTCAGTGAGACCTTTGGCATGCCACCTGCACGCTTCAGGCGTGAGGGTGATCATGTTCAATTTTCGCAACCAATACGGAAGAACGAGGACTACCCCATGCAAGAGATTACAATCAGAGAAAGCGAAACGATGACCCTTATCGGATTCGAACACCATGGTGATTACATGAAGGTGGGCCAGCAGTTTGAGAAGCTGCAGGGCTGGCTGGCGACACGTAACTTGATTGACGAAAACACCCGCTTCTTTGGCGTCTATTTCGATGACCCTGACACCGTGCCGACTGACGAATTGCGCTCCTTGGCTTGCATCAAAGTGAGCAATGTAAATGACTTTCCTGAGGAAGATGGCTTAAAGCGTTTTGACATTCAGGGAGGGAAATGTGCGGTGATGCATTACAAAGGTCCATATGCCAACATGGACGCCGCGTACCGCTGGTTATTTTCTGAATGGTTACCAAAGTCTACTGAGCGGGTCGGTAACCAACCAGCCTATGAAGAGTATCTGAATGATGTCCATTCCGTACCACAAACTGAGCTGAGAACGGACATTTACATCCCTCTTGAATAGTTTTTTTAAGTGTCTACCCAATCATGGATAATATTTAAGGCGGTGTTTAAATTACCGCTTTATTTATTTGTTTTATATAATATTAATAATTTTTCAAATTCACACTTCCCTTGAAATTTCGAACAAAAAACTCGATTTAATACCGTTATTTCATGTCATTACCACCAACAGAAAGCGTTAGCGTCCATATCTTAAATCCCATGCTTTTTTAATACTCATTCATGCTGGTGAATAGAAATTCAGTAATGAATATTACAAATAGTGTAATGAACATTAGATACAGTGAGTTACAGCCTTATAGGTAGCATGGTTATTTGGCGACAGATTTTCATCCTTCATACTTCCCTAAAACTCCATATGTGCCACTGACAACGCCGTCTCGATAGCGAGACTAGACCTCATTCCCTGTGCGGTTTTCCGCCTTTATATTTCATTGCTGAATAAGCCAATACAGAACAATAACGGCACGTGCTCAACAGGGAGACAATGACGTGGCAAATATTATCAATGGGACAGAAGAAGACGATTATCTGCGTGGAACCAACGACGTAGATACAATTTACGGCTACGGTGGTAACGACTTTATTCAGGCCGATGGCAACACCGACTACGTGTATGGTGGTGATGGCGATGATACGGTGATCGGCGGTGACGATGAGGATATCGTCCATGGCGATGCCGGTAATGACTGGGTACGCGGTGGTTTCGGCAACGACTTTCTCTACGGCGATGATGGCGATGATCGCGTTGAAGGTAATACAGGCGATGATTTCCTATACGGCGGCCGAGGCAATGATTTCCTATACGGTGGTGAAGGCACCGATGTCCTGTACGGCGAAGAAGGTAACGACCGTTTAAGAGGTGGCGAAGGTAACGACACACTTCACGGTGGCACAGGCCATGATGTGCTTTTCGGCAACGAAGGGAATGACACCCTCAATGGTGACACTGGCAACGACGTCCTTTGGGGAAATGAAGGCAATGATCACCTCGTGGGTGATGATGGCAACGACCCTGATGTCGGCCAAGGTTCAAGCAGTAGCAGCGGTATCCAACTGAAAGCCGATGGCCCAGCCGTTGAAAGCGCGGCAAACACCGGATGGACCACCACGACTGTCACTATCGACGGCGTGCCCTATGTGGTGACCACCCAGTTCGGCTATAGCGGAACCACCATCATTTCCCGCGTGGAAACCGATGGCACCCTAACGGAAACTGACCGCATTACCTTTGATAACAGCACCAAAACTGCCTCTATCTCTTCCAGCGGTGACATTACCGCTGACATGGCTGATGCAGGCCTTTCTGTAAATGCGCTTGGTAATGGCCTTCATCACTCTAATATTTCGTTTGTTGATGGCAAAGCAACCCTGTTTCTGACATCTCAAAACAGCGGCTCTATCACCACATTTGAAATCTCTCCCGACGGTACTCTCTCGCTGGAAGGTGGTTTATCAGAATTCGGCGGCTCGCAAACCTGGCTGCGTGACGGCATCATCCGTGAAAACGTGGTGTTTGAAGCCAACGACGGCAGCAAATATGTGTATGTCACCCGTCCTTTCCAGGACCGTGTCGATATCCTGACCTACGATCCGGAAACCGGTGTAATGGCCGAGACAGGCAAATCGGTTGTCGCGGGTGACATCACCTCAAGCATCGATATCATCGAAGCTTACGGCCAGACGTTTGCCGTCGCGAGTGGCAACGCCAGTGTTCACCTCTACTCAGTAAACGAAACCACAGGCGACCTGACGGCGATTGACACCGAAGCGGTCACCAATGGCAGTGGCAACTCTGTTAACTTTTATCAGACCGCAGATGGCACCACATACGCTATTACCTCAAGCTCTGGTGGTGACTATGCTTCGGTTTTTGAATTGGGTGCTGATGGTTCACTGACGCTGACAGACACTGTCGATGGTGGTGGCGCGTATATGTCGACCGCAGGCTATGTGGAAGGCCAGCCTGTGTTTGTG
The DNA here is from genome assembly GCF_000973155.1 of Grimontia sp. AD028. Classification (NCBI taxonomy): domain Bacteria; kingdom Pseudomonadati; phylum Pseudomonadota; class Gammaproteobacteria; order Vibrionales; family Vibrionaceae; genus Grimontia; species Grimontia sp. AD028. Next base: position 60,494 of record NZ_LASY01000028.1, read on the forward strand.
ATGCCAAGTGCGACCGAAGGTGTGGATCTCTTTACCATTGATGCAAACGGCCAGCTTGAACTGCGCACGACCATCACGGATCTTCAAAATGACAACACGCCACCTGTGATTGTGCAGACGGTTGATGGCAGCTATTTCCTCGTCGATGCTGACGACAATGCCTCTTCTGTGCAATTGGCCGTTGATGATTTCTTCAGCGAGCCACGCAATGACTTGCTGTTCGGTGGAGATGGGGAAGATTTACTGGAAGGTGGAGCTGGAAATGATGTCCTCACTGGTGACAACGGTGTGGCTTCTGACATCGATCTTGCCCAAGGCGATGTGGTCACCAATGAAGCCAACTCAGGTTGGACGACGACGACCATCGACATTGATGGTGTGCCCTATGTGCTGACAACCGTATGGGGCTACAGCGGTGCCGCTATTCTTTCCCGTGTGGAGAACGATGGCACACTGACAGAAACGGATCGCATGGTGTTCGACAACAGCACCAAAACTGTTACCACCACTTCACAGGGAGATATCACCGCACAAGTGCAAGATGCTGGATTGTCGGTTGGCTCAATGGGTAACGGCCTGACACATTCCAATATGGCGTATGTTGATGGACAGGCAACCCTGTTCCTGACTTCCCAAAACAGTGGTTCAATCACTACCTGGCATATTTCTGATGACGGTAAGCTCTCGCTGGATGGCGGCCTATCAAATTTTGGTGGTTCGCAAACCTGGCTGCGTGGCGGCATCGTGCGTGAAAACGTGGTATTTGAAGCAAACGACGGCACGGAATACCTGTACGTCACACGCTCCCAGAATGACCGCATTGATATTCTAACTTACGACTCTGAAACCGGGAAAATCGCCGAAACGGGCAAAACGGTTGAGGCAGGCGATTTGGTTTCCGGGATCGATATCGTTTCCATCGGTTCGCAAACTTACGTGGTTTCAAGCGCCAACGGCAGCGTTAACCTGTACGACGTCAACCGCGTTACCGGCAACCTGACGCTGGCTGATACCCAAACGGTCACTGCAGGTGGTGGCAACTCCGTGAACTTCTACCAAACGTCAGATGGCGCTACCTACGCCATTACCTCTGGTAGCGGTGCGGACTACGCATCTGTGTTTGCTGTCAGCGAAGAAGGCACGCTCACACTTACTGACACTATCTCTGGTGGTGGCGCTTACATGTCATCCGCAGGTTATGTGGATGGCGAGCCTGTGTTTGTGATGCCAAATACAACCGAAGGTGTCGACCTCTACACCATTGATGCAGATGGCAAGTTGGTTCACCAGCTCAATGTCACTGGCATTCAGAATGAAAACACGCCACCGGTTATCGTTCAGACAGAAGATGGCAGCTACTTCCTGGTGGATGCCGATGGCAATGCTGCCTCTGTTGAACTTAGCTTTGGTTATGACAACCTGTCGAATGAAACTGATGGTTATGACGATGAGCTTCACGGTGGCACCGGCAACGACCGACTGGAAGGCAATCAGGGTGACGATAAGCTCTACGGCGACGAAGGCAACGACGAGCTGAAAGGCCAAGACGGTGCGGACTTCCTTTCCGGCGGTGCAGGATTTGACACCCTCACAGGTGGCAAAAATGCCGACGTTTTCTTCTTTGACAGCGAGTCGGGTTCTGACACCATCACCGACTTTAATCTGCGAGAAGACAGCATCCAGATTGACAGTTCTCTCGCCAGCGGTGCTGACGCGCTTCTTTACTGGCAAAGCGGCGCTGATACTGTGATTTCGGTTAATGATGGCGCAGCGACGATTACCCTGGAAAACTTCGATGTGGATCGTGTGTCTGCGGACATTTTCGATTTTACGTGATCGACGTTACCTGATGGTTCACATCAAAAAGCAAAACGGCCCTCAGGGGCCGTTTTTATGTCTAACGCTTTCCTATTCAGCACCTAAGCTCTGAAGTTATCCAACGGTGGAATGCCTGCACCTTTTTAATCCTGAGATGGGATTCCGGGCAGACAAAGTAGTATCCAAACGCCACTTTCTGGTTGTGCTCACGGCCAAAGGGATACACCAAACGCCCTGCTTTCACATCTAGGTCCGCCAGTGCAGTGGAAGTAAGCGCTACGCCTTGCCCTTCTATCGCCGCCTGCATAGCGAGTGCTTCGCTGGAAAACTGATGACCGGAATTGGCATCTGAATGCTCAACACCTGCCGCGCGCAACCACATTCCCCAGCAAGGAGCCTGTGCCTGAGTGGTTTGCCAATCAGAGCGTAATAACATGTGGTGCTTCAGGTCTTCTGGTGAACGCAAAGCATGTTTACCTTCCAGCAACGCGGGACTACAAACTGGCACCACTTCTTCCGGAATCAACACCTCACAGTGCACGCCAGTGTAATTGCCACCACCATAGCGAAGCGCAATATCAACGCCATCCTGTCTAAAATTCACCAGAGATTCGCTGGCATCTACCCGCAAACGATACGCCGGATACTGCTGGTAAAAACTCCCTAATCTTGGCAGCAACCACTTTGCGGCAAATGTGGGGGACACACTCACCACCAGCTCGTTGCTGTGACGATGCCGATGCAGTTGCCGAATTCCCTCCTCGAGTTTGGCGAACCCTTCTTCCATAAACGGATAAAGCTGTTCACCCACTTCGGTAAGTGAAATTGAGCGCACCTTGCGCTCAAACAACTCAACCTCTAGATAGCTTTCCAGTGTTTTAATTTGCTGACTAACGGCGGCTGGCGTGACATGCAGCTCTTTCGCAGCCTGCTTAATACTGAGGTGCCGAGCTGTACTTTCAAACGCTCTCAGCGCGTTCAACGGAGGAAATCGAACTTCCATGAATTAGTTTTCCTTACCCATAACACAGGAAACCTCGTTTGTTGTAGCAGAAATAGTAGCCCAAGATTGGTTTCAACTTAAGCATATCTTGGTCAACAGAGATAAAACAGGAGGAAAGGCAAATGAAGATTTCAGAAAAGAAAAGTCATACTTTGTTGGTCGCGCCTTTTGAGCAGAATAAAGAGACGCATATTGAATTAAGCCGAATGATATGGAAATTGGTCGAGAGTGTGATGGCTAGGTATCAGGCACTTAGGCTCAAACATCAACGGGAAAAACTTCGCGATTCACTCACTGACTATCCGGACTACCTCCTTAAGGATTTTGGATTAAGTCCGGAAGAAATCAGTGTGATTAAAACCCGAAGTGCTCATTTAAAGTCAGAACAAATTGTGCACAGTGTGAGAAGGAATTGAGCGTTCACCTACCCTAGGTGAACTTTCCACCTAGGCTAGGACTTCACTTTATCGCTAAGTTCACACTGCGCTTCCCACTTTACATACCAAGCTTCCAACTCCTCTATGGGCTTGGGATGACAGATAAGAAAGCCCTGTATCAGCATGTTTGGGTAATGGGATGTCAGATATGCCAACTCCTCATCCAACTCCACACCTTCCGCAACCACTTTGCATTCGGATTCCAGTGAGAAATCCGCCAAAGAACGGACGATAGCCTGACCAAAGTGATCCGTGTGGATCTTGCTAATCAGGGAGCGATCAACCTTCACTTCTGTAAAAGGTAAGTGACGAAGATGCCGGAAGTTGGCAAAACCCGTCCCAAAATCATCAAGCGAAACACCGAAACCCTGCATCCGTAAACGATTCAAGGACTCCAGTTGTTCCGGAGAATTCAACGCCGACTCTTCGGTGATTTCCAATGTTATTCGCTGTCGTAATACATTCTTTTCTTTAAACAGCGCACCCAAACGGTTGGGAATACTCAGATCATCCAACTGCTCCGCAGATAAGTTGATGCTAACAGTCACATCCTGCCCGAAAATCGCCGACAATGTTTCCATGTCAGAGGCTGTTTTCTCCGCAATCGTCGTTGTCAGTAAGTCGACTAAGTCATGCTGAACTGCCGTAGACAGAAAGCTTCCAGGTAAAATCACCCCTCCACTGTCAGCGTCCAGAATGCGTGCTAATACCTCAACACTTTCTACACAACGAGTGACGGGATTCACTTTCGGCTGGTAATAAGGCACCACACTGCCATTGATCAGGTATTTGATCAGAGCTTCACGCGCCATTGCAGAATTTTGTTGAAACTGCATTTCATGCGGCTTTGGCAGTTTGTTCAGTGTCTTTTCCAAGGCATCAAGGGTGATTGGCTTTGAAATGCTACCCAGTAGATAGACCCACTGAAGCTTAGCGATTTCCGCAGCCAATTCGGTAACACGGTTTTCCAAATCAGAAATAATGCATACCGCACCTCGGAAGTTCATCTTCCCCAATTCACGGATAACGCACATACCATCAATATCTGGCATCCCCAAATTAGTAAAGACCACGTCATAATGTGTCTTTCCGATGTTTATTTCATCTAATGCTGTTTGCGGGCATGAAAAACAGCTGACTTTTTCATAACCCAAGCAGCTAAGCATTTTTTGAATCAACAACAACACGGACTCAGAGTCATCTATGACTGCAACATGTTTAGTATTTTTCACTCTCCCACCAACCCAATGTCCTATTAGTGCCAAGAATACTTTCAATCTTGTTGTTGACTTAAAGATCTGTGATTTTGGTAATTAAAATTGACACACAGACCTTTTCTCCTCTCTATATTTTTTGTTCTTAGAAGAGTGATAAATCTAATCGTTTATATGAAATTAACTTGATAGAAAATCGCCAAAACAAACCAAATCAACGATTAATAATTAATAGAAAACATATCAGCTTTGCGCCAGAAGCGTTTGAAAAAAATGTCTCCTTTTTGGGAGTAATTACAATAAAATCATCTAACCATATGTTTGTAAGGTTATTTTTCCATAAGCAAGCAAGTTTACATCCATATCACTTCGTATCAAGTGGTTTCATATCGTTATCAATGTCTCATTTTAGAGGCACATGGCTTATACATATGAATCAATTTCCATACATCAAATAAGGTTTCCAATAATAAATTTCGAACATACAAGATAAAAACTCGCAGAATAATGTATGAAACTCTTAACCCATAATCCATTGAGATACATTTAAACAGACATTTTAAACACAAGAAAGCGGTTGCTGTCATAAATGATGTCAATATCAAGATATGTCTAACTTCACCATGTTGCCGCGAGTAAATTCAATCACTTCAATTAAAGATTTTAGTTTAACGGATACTAATAACACGAAGAATGAAAAGTAGTGAGGGACATCTTCGTCTTTAAAAAGCTAACAGTTATATCAATATTGGAAGGAAGATCATTAATTTGAGGAATCGAAGTGAAACGTCAATGGACTCCAAAGCATTTTTTCATCCCGCATGTCAGCAATGCCTGACACCCCAACTTTTTTCGTTGCTCCGGGATTCATTCGTGTTTGCTCTCTATACCCAAACAACCTGCAGGGCTCGCCACCCGTCAATTAGCCCTGAGAGAGGGGCTCAATGCGAGCATCTTGAGGTTGTTTGGGTATAGAATACGGGCCTGAAAATTTGTAATGAATTAGAGTGCCCTTATGTCTCGTGACTACACATTCGAATGCCTTGTCACCATGCCACGCCATGAACTGGAAGAATTCAGCGCCCGAATGATTGGCCGCATGGTGCCAGAAGATGTGATGACTGAAATCTTCACATTTGATCAGGAAGAAATAGACAGTGAAGAACGTTTATTGTCAGCACGTCTTGATGCCATGTTGCGAATGACTGCAATCGCACTGAATGAAACTCAGCAAGCTTTTGACGATTCAGAACATGCAAAGCAGAACAGCGAAAGAATGACGCGATTGCTCCTTTGGCATTTCTACGCCATCTCTTTTCGTTTGGAGCAAGCCATTACGTTGGAAACGCATTGTGAAGAAGTTGAGAAACTGCTGAAAAACGCACCGAGAGATGTGTTTGGCTGGGTGAATACCCTGACAGAATTACTACACACCTATGCCGAGATCAGTGCGGAACAGAACCCTGAAAGCTAACTAGGGTCTGTTGACTCTAGGCATTCTCCCCCAGCTTTTTCAGTTCCTGCTCACTGAAGCTGACAAACCCGATAGGAACATCGCTGCCAAGCGCAGCGATGATCTTTTCTGCACTTTCCGCCCCAAATCCACCACAAAGCTCTATGACCTGTGCACCATTGGCGATCAGCCTTGTTGCTGCATCTATCGCTTCTTCATCGGTGCTGACACCCAGTATTTCCGTTCTGAACAATGGAGACTCGATAACAGACTGATGTTCGTGTTGCTGGTAATCCGGCGCTTTGATGATAAAGCCGTAGTGAGAGATCATGTTGAATCCTTTTAGCTAAAGTGATTTGTAAGAGAGAGACTGTTGACCCTAACATCTTAGTCCCAACTTCCCAGAAATTATCCACGCAATTGAATCCTTTGGGTTTTGCTCTATCTTTTCAGATACACGCAGTTTGTAGAGCTCCTCATGAACCTGAAGCGCATTGAAACCTTTGTACTCGTCGCCACCCTTCGCAGTTTTCGCAAAGCCGCTGAACAACAGTTCACAACCCAGCCTGCCATCTCGTCGCGCATTGCAAGTCTGGAAAAAGAGTTGGGCGTTATTCTGTTTGACCGCGAAGCCTCGCCCATTACCCTGACCGCCAAAGGCCGCGAACTGCTGCCCTACGCTGAGAAAATGCTACTTACGGCGGAACAATTTCAAAAGCGGGCTGAAAACAATGCGCTGTTTACGGGAACCTTGAGGCTGGGGATTTCTGAAACCGTCGTGCACACCTGGCTGACGGAGTTTCTTCGGAGCTTTAACGATAAGTTTCCGCGGCTGGATATCGACATCACGGTGGATGTAACGTCGAACCTCCGTCATGACTTATTGGATAGAACGCTTGATTTAGCCTTCCTGATGGGACCGATTTCGGAGCCTTCCGTCCAAAATATGCCGCTTTGCCGCTATCCGCTGGTATGGGTGGGAAGCCCGTCGTTGGGGCTTTCCAATTACACATTGAATTTGGCTGAATTAGCCGACTTCCCCATCATTACTTACGCACGCAATACACAGCCCTTCGGTGAAATCAAAGAACAGTTTGCTCAGGCTGACGCCGCCAACGCCCGCTTCTTTACCTCAAGTTCTCTCTCTGCCTGTTTGCGGATGACCAGAGACGGATTGGGTCTGGCGACCCTACCGACTGTCATTGCCGCTCCTGAAATTGAAACGGGAAATCTGCTACTTGTTGATTGCGGATGGGTGCCGTCTCCGCTCGGCTTCACCGCTTCTTATCTACATGCCCCAATGAATGGCGCTGCAGAAGAAGCAGCAAAACTGGCGGTGGAAGTAGCGGGGAAAGCAGGACATTAATTTTATTTATCGGAAAAGGTAAAAAACTATAATTGGACGAAATGACACCAACCTGCAACATTTACTTAACACAACATTCATTCAACGAGGCGAAGGAAAGCCATGAGTCAACTTGCAGGACAAGAAGCCCCTCTTTCATCCAATCACTACGAAGCAGCCCTGACACAGGCACGTGAATTAAGAAATCTGACACGTGACGGCAAGTTTATTGGTTCGACAAGTGGATTTGCCCCTGGCATCGCACAGGGAAACCTTGTCATTCTTCCCAAAGACTGGGCGGACGACTTTCTTGTATTTTGTCAGAAGAACCCCGTTCCTTGTCCTCTGTTATCAGTATCCAGCCCGGGTGAACCAATGATTGATTTGCTTGGCAAGGATATCGATATTCGCACCGATGTACCTGAATACCATATCTTCCGAAACGGTGAATTGGCTGAGAAAACTCATGACATTAAAGATCTTTGGTGGCATGACATGGTGACTTTTGTCTTGGGTTGTTCTTTCTCGTTTGAAGATGCTTTGATTCGTGCTGGCCTGTCTCTTCGTAATATTGATTGCCAATCGAATGTATCAATGTACCGCACCAACTTGGCGACGACACCAAGCCAGTATTTCAGTGGTAACATGGTGGTTACTATGCGCCCGTTTAAACCAGCAGACGCTATTCGCGCCATTCAAATTACTTCCCGTTATCCGAAATCCCATGGCGCGCCAGTACATATAGGAAACCCCGCCGACATTGGCATCAAAGATCTCTCCAATCCGGATTTTGGTGATGCAGTACCTATTAGGGACGGTGAAATCCCCGTTTTCTGGGCATGTGGTGTAACGCCACAGTTGGCCATTATTAATGCTAAGCCGCCCATCGCCATTACCCATGCACCCGGCAAGATGCTGGTGACGGATATCAGTAACGAGCAACTCTCAGTTTTATAAGTAGTAGGGTCCGTAGGCCCAAATAGGACACTAGTGAAAAGGAGACTTCCGATGAAGTTGTTGAAAAACCTGCTGCCAGCCATGGCAGTGTCTCTCGCTGCACTGTCAGTGCCGTCTGTACTCGCTGCACAATGGCACATGCCAACGCCTTATGGCGATGCTAACCTGCCGACCAAAATCGCCTATGACTTTGCCGAGCAAATCAAAGAATCCACAGGTGGTGAAGTCGATATCAAGGTTCACTCGGGCGCGTCTTTGATGAAGCACCCTGAAATCCCTCGCGCAGTGCGTACTGGTCAGGTGCAGCTTGGCGAAGTTTTCATTGGCATTATGGGTAATACCCACCCTATTTTTAAGCACGACAACATTCCTTTCCTGGCCACTGACTACGAGCAAGCCCAGAAACTGTGGGAAGCCGCCAAGCCTGAAATTGAAAAGCAACTCAGCAAAGAAGGCATGATCCTGCTCTACACTGTGCCTTGGCCAGCACAAAGCCTTTACACCAAAAAGCCGGTGAATTCGCTGGCGGATATTAAAGGCACCAAGATGCGTGCTTACAGCCCATCCACTTCACGTCTTGCTGACTTGATGGAGACCACACCAACCACGGTTCAGGTGCCGGATATTCCACAGGCATTCAGCACTGGCATTATCGATGCGATGGTGACTTCACCTTCGACGGGCGCAAACGGTCAAGCATGGGATTACCTGAGTCACTTCACCGAGATCAAAGCTTGGATTCCAAAGAACTTTGTCGTCGTGAATAAGCGCGCATTTAAACGCTTGGACAAAGACGCTCAGAAAGCCATTTTGGATGCTGCTGCAGCAGCCGAAGCACGTGGCTGGGCAGAGGTTTTAGATCAAGAAGCCAAAGACACCAAAACACTGGCTGACAACGGCATTGTGGTTTCGAAACCTTCCGAGCAATTGCTGAACGAGCTTCAGGCGATTGGCGTGACCATGACAGAAGAGTGGGAAGCAGAAAACTCACAAGCGCTAGCGCCTGTTTTGAAAGCCTATAAAAACTAAGTAAGTAGTTACTTACTACGACGTACCCTCCCCTGGAAACGGACTTGGGGAGGGCTTCAATACCCTGAGCTACGCCTGTCTGGAAGCATTATTATGAAACGAGCTCTGTACCTGCTGTCGGGTGGTTTATCCGGCTTCTTTATTGTGTTGATCATGCTGATCATCCTCGCCCAAATTATTGGCCGAATGATGGGCTTTATTGTCCCGTCGGCAGAAGATTTCTCCGGTTACGCTTTGGCTGCCTCAACCTTCTTTGGCCTTGCCTATACCTTTCGTGAAGGTGGCCATATCCGCGTTAACCTTGCTATTCAAAGGTTGCCAGAATCGCTGCAACGCCCTCTGGAAACTCTGGTCCTAACCCTTGCGTTTTTGCTGCTTTGTTTCTGTAGCTATTACTGCACTTATATGGTCTGGGAATCCTACGACTTCGAAGAAGTCACCCACGGTTACATTCCTATTCCTCTGTGGATTCCACAAGTGCCACTCGCAATCGGCATGATTGCATTCAATCTCGCCGTGCTGGATAGCCTGATTGACAACATTCGCGGTATTACCCCCCATTACAAGCAGTTGGAAGGTGAAGACGCTTCGCTCGAACTGATTGAAGACCCTGACGAAGCTACGGCTCCGCAGGCAAGCAGCAAGGAGCGCGCAAAATGACGGACATGACCTTAATCTCTTTTATTCTTGCCATCTCCATGCTGCTGTTTTTAGCCGCTGGTTTATGGGTATCCCTTGCCTTAATTGGTGTCGGTGTCATGGGCCTGTACATGACAGGCAATGAACAAATCGGCCTGTTGTTCGGCTCTTCAAGCTGGGGGGCGAGCACCAGTTGGTCGCTGACGGCCCTACCGATGTTTATCTGGATGGGTGAGCTTTTATTCCGAACCCGACTCTCGGAAGATCTGTTTAAAGGCCTTTCTCCTTGGCTTAGCAGCTTTCCCGGCAAACTGCTGCACGTGAATGTACTGAGCTGTGGCATATTCGCTGCGGTATCAGGCTCATCCGCCGCCACTGCGGCCACTATTGGACGCATGACCCTGCCCGAGCTGAAAGCACAGGGCTACAGCGAGAAGATGGCCGTCGGCACGTTGGCAGGTTCCGGTACTCTGGGTCTTCTTATCCCGCCTTCCATCATCCTTATTGTGTATGGGGTGGCCGCAGAAGTGTCCATTGGACGCTTATTTATTGCCGGAGCCCTACCCGGCATCATGTTGATGCTCCTGTTTGTGGGTTACACCACCATATGGGCATTGATGAATAAAAATGAAGTGCCTCAGCACTCGAGTAACGATGTTAATTGGCAAGTTAGATTCAAAGCGCTGAAAAAGCTGCTCCCGATAGTCGCCCTTATTTCCTTTGTTTTGGGGTCGATCTACGGCGGTTTCACTACACCGACAGAAGCAGCAGCGCTTGGCGTGTTTGGCGCCATGGTTTTGGCCGCCCTTACCGGCTCTTTGAGTCGTCAGAGTTTCATCGACAGTCTACTGGGTGCCGTGAAAAGCGCCTGTATGATTGGCTTTATTCTCGTGGGCGCGCATTTTCTTACACTGGCAATGGGATTTCTCGGCATTCCCCGCGCGTTAGCGGAGTGGATTGCTGCGATGTCGCTGTCGCCGTTTGAACTCCTGCTTTACCTCACCATCTTATTTGTGGTGCTGGGCTGCTTTCTGGATGGTATTTCTGTGGTGGTTCTGACCGTTGCAGTTGTATTGCCTATGGTGCAGCAGGCAGGCATTGATTTGCTGTGGTTCGGTATCTTCATCGTTCTGGTGGTGGAGTTGTCGCAAATCACCCCGCCCGTAGGTTTCAACCTGTTTGTTATTCAGGCACTCACGGGCAAAAACATTCTGTATGTCGCACGCGCTGCGTTTCCGTTTTTTATGCTGATCCTTTTAGGGTTAGTGTTGATTACCGCCTTCCCGGAAATCGTGACCTATCTGCCGACCACCATGAGTCAGCGCTAGCAGGACAAACTGCTTCTAAAGAAAGCAGAGCTACAAGGAGTGAGTTGAGATGAAATTAAATTGCGACATGGGAGAAAGCTTCGGTGCCTGGACCATGGGGAAAGATGCCGAAGTGATGCCCTGCATTGATATGGCAAGCATCGCCTGTGGCTTTCATGCCTCGGATCCAGTCACGATGCAGAAGACCGTCGCTTTAGCCCTTGAACATGGCGTCACCATTGGCGCCCACCCTGGCTACCCGGATTTGATGGGCTTCGGCCGCCGCAAATTTGATTGCACAGACGAAGAACTTTACGCTTGGCTTGGCTATCAAATCGGTGCGCTGAAAGGCATTTGCCGTCAGCAAAAAGCCATTGTCGATTATGTAAAACCCCATGGTGCGCTCTATAACACCATGATGAAAGACATGGCGGTGCTGAAAACCGTAATGCGCGCAGTGAAAGCCGCTGCGCCAGGTTGCCCATTGGTGGTGATGGCAATTCCTAAGCGCCAACCTATTCACGATTTGGCGGCAGAAGTCGGCATTGACGTGATGTTCGAAGCTTTCTCAGACCGTGCTTATGACGATGAGGGATTTCTGGTCGACCGTCGTATTGAAGGCGCGGTTCACGGCAGTGCTGACGCCATCATCAAGCAGGTACAACAGATTGTTGAACACGGTTCTGTCACAACGCTGAGTGGAAAAACACTCAAGGTGGACGCAGATACACTCTGCATTCACGGAGATGGCCCCCACGCTTCGGCGGTTGCCCAGGCATTGAAGCAGTGGAGGGCAAATGGCGCGAATTGAGGCAGTCAATGAACAGACATTGATTGTGTATTTTGGGGACAGAATTGATGATGCCATCGCCGCTAACGTCAACCTTGCTATCTTTCAAGTCAGGGAAAGTCTAGGGGATTTGGTCACAGACATCATTCCCTCCTATAACTCTATGTTGATTGGCTTTGACCTAAACAGAACGGATCGTTTCGACATCATCAAACGCATTCGTTTGGCGCTTGAGTCCAATACTAACGCCGTCACCAATAACAATGACAATCAGGTAGTTGAAATTCCGGTTTACTACGGCGAGGAAGTCGCGCTGGATATGACGGATGTGTGTGACAAAACTGGCCTAGATAGTGAGTCTGTCATCAAACTGCACAGCGAGCGTGAGTACCGCGTTTACGCCATCGGCTTTAGCCCCGGCTTTGCTTATCTTGGCAGCTTGGATGACGCGATAGTCATGCCGCGTAAATCCACACCACGCCTCAAAGTACCAACGGGCAGCGTAGGGTTGGCAGATAACCAGACTGCCATTTATCCCAGCAGCACACCGGGAGGCTGGCAAATCATTGGTCGTACACCACTGAATATGGTGGACTGGGACAGTGAATCATTGGCAAAAGTAAACGTCGGCAACCGGGTAAGGTTCTGCCCTATCGACAAGGACGAGTTTTTGAAGCAAGGCGGCGTGTTATGAGTTTTGAAGTACTGAACCCCGGCATGCTTACCCTGCTGCAAGACAGTGGTCGCATCGGCTTCCAGCATTTGGGCATCACCACAGGAGGCCCAATGGATGAGCATGCTTTTTATTGGGCAAACCGTCTACTGGGAAACAAGCCAGATGCAGCGCAGCTCGAAATAACCTTCGGCCAACTGCAGCTACAGGTGAATGCCGCCACAACAGTTGCTATTGCAGGCGCAGATCTTTCCGCCACCTTGAACGACAAAGCTATTCAACCCTGGCTCACCTATGCGGTGAAGCCAGGTGATGTTCTGGCGTTTGGTGCACCCAAAAGCGGACTGCGGGCCTATCTCTCCGTGGCTGGCGGCTTTGAATGTGAACCCAAGCTCGGGAGTTGCTCGACGGTGAAAAGGGAGCAGCTGGGCGGTTTAACCGGTCTCGGTGATGCCTTGGAAACGGGGGATATTCTACCCTTTACCGCAACGACTGAATTCACCGAACAGCGCACACCTAAATGGGCTATTCCCGATTACGATGCGCCGCTCGAACTCGGGGTGATGCCTTCCTATCAGCATGCGTCATTTAGTCATGATGAACAGATGACGTTTTTCACCAGCGAGTATGAAGTCAGCCAGAACATCGACCGCATGGGTTATCGCTTATCCGGCGCGCCAGTGAAAAGCAGTCTCGATGGCATCATCTCAGAAGGTATTGCCTTTGGTGCGATTCAGATCCCCAACGATGGCCAACCTATCGTCTTGATGAAAGACAGGCAAACCATCGGCGGCTATCCGAAAATCGGCTGTTTGAGCAGTTTAGGTGCTGGCCAACTTTCACAGCGTCAACCCGGGCAGATTGTTACCTTCTCTCCCATGGATGTTGCGGACGCTGAAGTTGAAAGAAGGCTCTTCAACCGGGTCATTTTCGGATGAGTCCATCTCAGGGGAAAATGGTGCACATTGACAAGGCCACGAATGCGAGGCCAGATGATGTGCGTCCTTTTCTCAAGGCGATTAATCGGTATATCTCAGCCAAAGATAACAACAAGCCACACCTGCTCACCAAAGTGTTTACAGAAGAATCGCTGCTGGAAATGAAGGTCAACACCGACAGTATTTCGTTTCCCTCAGATGTGGTTGGCGTTGAAGCAATCAGCCATGTTCTGTCCTCCCAGTTCAACCAGCGTTTTGAGAATGTTTATACCTTCTGCTTGTCAGACTCCATTGTCAGGGATGACACTCATCTCACCTGTAAGTGGCTCGTCGTGATGACAGAAAAGGACAATGACATTCTGCGCATCGGTTGTGGCTATTACGATTGGCTGTTCAGTGATGAAGCTTCCATCTTGGCAAAAGACCCGAAAGTGGACAAGCTCACCATCACCATTGAGCACATGGCTGCCATCAACTATTCCAATAAAGATCACTTGCTCGATGGGATAGGCGAACTGCCCTACCCTTGGTGTTTCAGCAGTTCCCTGAGTATTGAAATGCCGATGATAGAGGACTTAAAAACAGTGAGACGCTTTCTGGAACAGGATTAGAAATAGCCCTACATTTTATCTGGCGAAATGTGACGATTTTACGCTACGCTTCGCCTAAACCCCTTGCTTGATTACTGTCAGAAAAACAAAGAAATATGAATCTAATAACAAGAACTGCGCTAGCTTCAGATGCCAAAAGCATCACTGATATCGTCAACCCCATTATCGAAAGTCGCCGATACGTGATTCTCGACTCCACGTTTTCGGTGTCAGACCAAAGTTTCTTCATCCAATACTTCCCGGTAAACGGCGTGTTTTTGGTTGCTGAAGACCATGACTCGAAAACCGTTCTTGGCTACCAAACCGTTGAGCCATATGCCAGCTATTCACGCGCACTGGACCATGTCGGCATCATCACCACTTATGTTGACGAGAAACATCATCGACAAGGCGTCGCAACCTCGCTGTTTGCTTCCACGCTCGATATCGCGCGCTCACGCGGTTTTGAAAAGCTGGTTGCTCAGGTTAGATCAGACAATGAAGTGGCTCTGCACACTTATCTAAAGCATGGTTTTGAAGTGTCGGGCCGCGCAAAAAGTCATGCCAAAATCAACGGCAAGTACATTGATGAAATCACGCTGGAACTGTTCCTCTAGCAAATACTTCCATTTAAGAAGGTGCCGAGCACGGCACCTTTTTGTTACCCATCCATTACATAGCTAAATAAACTTTTCTCGCTTTGTTTCTTCCATAAGCCAAATCTAAGAAAGCGCTTCCTGCACAATGTACCCGAGCTACATTTGATTGAGAGCCCCTGCGAAAGCACTGAGATGACTTCGCAGGTTTGTTGATGAGGGAATTATTGTGAAAGTTGCCGTTACCGCCGCCAGTGGGCAATTGGGGGCATCAATCATCAAAGCACTGATTGAGGCCATGCCCAAAGAAAACATTATTGGTTTAGCGCGAACGCCTGAGCGTGCCAAAAATCTTGGCGTTGAAATTCGCCCCGGCGATTATGAGAAACCAGACGACCTTGAACAATCATTGCAAGGTATTGATACGCTGCTATTGGTGTCGGGTATGGACGCGCCAGACAAGCGAATTGGCCAGCACCGAAATGTTATTGATGCCACGAAAAGAGCCGGTGTGAAGAAGATTGTCTACACCAGTGTTCAGGGAGCGTTGGAAGGCACCGCTTTTTCACCCATTATTCAAAGCAACCGACAAACGGAGCAGGACGTGCGGGAATCCGGCCTTGATTGGGTAATAGGCCGCAATGGTATCTATATCGAGCCTGATATCGAGTACATTGAGAACTACAAAAAAGCCGGAGTTATCACCAACTGTGCGGGAGAAGGAAAATGCGGGTATACCACCCGTGGCGAACTTGGCTTCGCGTATGCCCGAATGCTGACCGAAGACAAACACAACGGACAAACCTATAACCTGCATGGTGAAGCGCTTACCCAAACCCAGTTAACGGAATACCTCAACGCGACATACCACACTCACCTGACTTACGTGCCTCTATCTTTTGAGGATTATCAAGCTGAACGTATCGCAGAGTTGGGTGAGTTTCTCGGTACAGTTATCGCTGGCATTTATCAGGGTATCAGTGAAGGTAAAGTCGATAACCCCAGCCATTATCTGGAAGCTGCCGGACGCGAACACCAAAGCTGGGGTGACTACTTTGCGGATATAGAGACGAGGGATCAGCGCCCTATCGAGTAGATAGGTCAATTCACCTGAATACCCAAATGCCGCCAGATTTCCATGTCAGACCACGTCTCCTGAAACCCATAAGGGTATGCAGGTAAACCGGGGTCTGATGCCTCATTAAGAACTGTCATGTGCTTGTCTGGCAGTCGAATATGAGCAGCGGCAAGGTTCGCTTTGAGCTGCTCAGCAGTTCTGGCACCAAGCAATATGGAACACACTCCCGGCCTTTGGGCTAACCATGCCAACGCGATATCGGCTACCGATCTTTGATGTTGGATAGCGATCTCATTCAATGCCTCCAATACCCGGTAGGTTCGCTCTCGGTTGCGAAGGTGATAAGCTTCTACACCGCGATTTGGATCTTCTCCCAACCTTGTTGCGCCAGTTGGCAGCAGGTCTTTCTGATACTTGCCGGTCAGCCAGCCTCCACCAAGTGGCGACCAAGGCGTAAGTCCTATCCCTTCTTCAAGACAACACGGCAAAAGCTCCAGCTCAATATCCCGCTCCAACAGACTATATTGCGACTGCATAGCGACAGGTACTGGCAACCCGTTCTCTTTCGCCGTGGTAATCACTCTCTGCAATTGCCACCCCGTGAGGTTTGACCAAGCGGTGCAGTGAATCTTACCCGCAGTGACAAGGTCACCCAAAGCCACCAGCGTTTCCATGACATCAGTATCCTTATCCCAGCCATGGATGTAGTAGACATCGATAGCGTCCAGCTGCAGCCGTCGAAGACTGGCATCCACCGAGCGAATAAGGCTCCGTCGCGAAGCGCCATAACTTCCCGGAGGTGGTGAAAATCGCCCTTTTGTCGCCACCAACACATTATCCAATCCACCGCGTAACTTGCCCCACTTTCCAATGATCGCTTCCGACAAACCTGCGCTGTAATTGTCTGCCGTATCGATAAAATTCCCACCATTTTCAACGAATAGGTCAAGCTGATTGAAGGCTTCCTGCTCAGAAGTTTCCGCACCAAAAGTCATGGCTCCCAGTGCCAACTTAGACACCATTGGGCCTGCATGTCCCAAGCGCGCTTTTCCCATGCCTGTAGAGAGTGTTTGTTCATCTGCCATCGCGTTATTTCCTCCAATTTTTACGGCGTCCATGCTTTACGACACCAGGTCACTGCTGACCTTCTCTAGACTAATGGCAAGCACCATTTCATCAACGAAACAGATTGATAAGGTCTTTTCATGAATAAAAAGGACGTAAACTGGAACGATCTTCAGTTGTTTATCGCTGTTGCCCGTACAGGCGGGTTGTCAGCGGCATCCAGAGTTACCGGGAAAAGTCCGGCAACTCTGGGGCGCAGGATGCTGTCACTTGAACACAATTTGGGCGCAGAACTCTTTGCCCGTCACGATAAAGGGTATGAATTGCTTTCGGCAGGGAGAAAACTCCTTGAAGAGTTGCTAGGTGTTGAAGCATCACTGGATAATCTAACGACCCCAGCCAGTCAGAGTCAGTGCCCTCTGATCAAAATATCTGCAGGCACCTGGACAACTATGCATTTGCTGGCGCATATCGACACTTTGTCTGGCTCGCCGCAAGATTGCCTTATCCGCTTTGTCACATCAGAAAAAGTGCTCGATATCTCCCACAGAGAGGTCGTTATTGGTTTTCGAAATCAGCGCCCAATGGACGATAACCTTGTTTGTCGCAAACTCGGCAGGGTCGAGTTTGCACCATATGGCACTAAGGACGCGCCGCAAAGATGGATAAAGGTTGTTGCCGAAACACCTTCAGCAAAATGGATTGCACAGCATTCAGGAGCAGAAGTATTTGTTGAAGTCAGCTTACCAAGAAACAGCCTGGATTTGGCCCTCGCAGGAAGAGGCGTTGCCCTGCTGCCTACCTTCATTGGCGACACCGAAGAAACGCTCACTCGCCAGGGTTCCATCATAGAGGAACTCAGTCACGATCAATGGCTGGTTACTCACCATGAAGACCGTTACTTACCCGAAGTCAGGCGATTGATTAAAAGGCTGAATAAGGTGATGGGATAGCACCTTACTCCGACAAATTGGTCGCCTTAAACAGCGCGGCTTTGGTAATACAAGCCTCAAGCAGTTCATGGATAACGTCTTCATCTTTCAATGCTCGGGACACCACCACGCCACCAATCATTAGGGCAGCAAGTGACATAGCACTTTTTCTATCAGGGATTTCCCCTCCACTGCGTGTTTGGAGTATTTCCAATAAACCTTCAAAGACATGGGAGTATGCATTCTTTGCATCACCGTCCAAACTAGATACGTCGGTTGCAAATGCAGCCAGTGGGCAAGGTGACACTTTTTGTTCGACATGCTCTTCACAAAGATACGTTTTTACGATCTTCTCAAAGCTTAAATTCCCATCGGACTCGCGCAGAATTCCTGCCAGAGGGCTGTCTTCTGTCGCAGCATAAACAGCTTCTTTGTATAGCTCTTGTTTGGAGCTGAAATGAGCGTAGAAAGCGCCATGCGTTAGTTTTGCATCTCTCATTACCTCGCCAAGCGATACATTGTGAAATCCTTTGTTAGCAAACAGTCTCACCGCACTTTTCAAAATCTTCTTACGCGTTTCCTGCTTTCTGGTTGTTGGCCAAGGCATAAATCATCCAAAATATTATGTTGAACATATAGTCAATCATCTTAATCTCCTCTCTACAACCACGGAAGATTTAAGTCGGCAAATTTCTACCAAGAAAACATATTTATTCAATGCGTTACTTAAGGAGAGAAGATCATGGGAATGCTTAACACATTATCTAAGGGCACCAATTACGACGCGATTTCTACTGGTGGGATAGATGCTATTGATACCTTCACATTTCGACATGAAGCTTTGCCAGTGGATGTTGAAGGAAAGGTCTTCGTTAGTGAGGCTCTGGGGATGTCCGGCGGTATCCTTTCTCTTAATTCACTGGCTCCACATACCTCTATGCCATTTCACCACGTCCATATCGAGCATGAAGAAATCTACATTTTCATGGGAGGACAAGGCGAATTTATGGTGGATGATAATCGATTCGAGGTCACCACTGGCTCTGTCGTACGTGTGGCTCCCGAAGGCGTACGCTGTTGGAGAAATACCTCTGATTCACCGCTTTACTATGCCGTTCTTCAGGTAAAAGCAGGTAGTGAAACGGTGAAAAATACCATTGAAGATGGCCGTGGTGTAGATCGCCCTGTTATCTGGTAAAGGCATCTATCAAATCAAGGCGGGTTGAGTTTCATTATCACCCGCCTTTCACTTAGCTAATTGTGCGATCCATGCCCACCGATAATGGCGGCTTTTCCGACCTGCTCAATGGTATTATTAACGGGTAGCGCAGAGCGTCTAACTTATTGACTCACGGTAAAAACCTTCTATTTACCCCTGTTAAGGTGAAGCCAATAAGGAGAACACTATGCTCAGATTTCAGTTCTATAAATCGCAAGACGTTGTGACTCACGTGAAACTCGATACACCAATCACCCAAGAAGAAATCAGGCAACTGACTGAGCAAGGTTTTATGGCGTCAGGTGAGATTGTTTCAGCACCGACAATTCTGAAAGCTATGGAACAATATCAGGCCAGCCAAGAAGAGAGCATTCATGCTTACGCTACCTTCGGTGTGGTCATGGGTCTATTTCCGGGAATCCGTTAAATCCCTTTGATTCAATGAAAACGCACCACTTGCATACGCAAGTGGTGCGTTTTTGTGCGCCGATTTGCTGACACTGTTGTTACTCAGCGCAGAATGCTTCAAAGAGTTCGGGCGTATTATCAAACCCTTCAACTTCAGCAAGCTCCCAGGGGCGCTCACATCGGTTGGTATGGGCACACCACTGATAACCTGCAGAAGGGATGCAGCCATGGCTATCACGATCTGCGCCTACCATGGTGTCAGTATCTGCAGCATTCTCTGCGCAGCCAGCCATTAATAGTGCCATCAGTGAAATTAGGGTGAGTTTTTTCATTAAACACCATCTTTTTTGGGTATTCAGGCCTTTATGTAAGCACACTTTTTCCAGTAAAGAGAGCGCGAATTTGGGATAAGGAGAATAAAAAAACGCGCCAGTGGCGCGTCTTGTCGTTCAAAACTGACTGCTTTCTATTTTGCCTGTTGTAGGCGGTGATAGAGCGAATCTTTCAACACGGCACGGTCATGCTTCAGCTTGTGCATTTCTTCATCATCAATCGGTGAATCTCTGAGCTCCAGGCTTCGAATTTCTTTATCAAGTGCATTGTAGGTTTTCGTGTCTTCTGCAAATGAAGCATCTTGAGAAGAGAGCTCTGAGATCAGATCCTTGAACTCTGGGAACTCATTCAAGAGTGAGTGGTTTTCACCTAACATATCAGCCCCTTATTTATTTCCTTTGTCGTTGAGCTTTCACCATAAAAAATTCTCAACCATGTAGATATACTCATGATTGAGAATAGTCGACTTCTCGCGTTAACTAAAACCGGATCAGTTGATGTTTTGCACATCCATCACCAAGTTGTTCCAGTTACGTTGGTTTTCTATATCGTGCTCAAGGCCCTGCTCATCAGCAATCTGAAAGCGTTTAACAGCAGGAGTTTTACTGGTTGCCTGATACAACCAGTAAGCCTCTGCTTTCAGAGCCTCATCGATAGGTTTGTCGATAGATTCATAGACCATCTGCTTACACGCATTGATAGGTTCAGCAGGGAATTTCGCTATGCGTTTCGCCAATGTGTCGACGTATTCACCAATCTCCTTCGGATCCAATGCCTTGTTGATCGTGCCATATGCTTCTGCTTCATCTGCGTCGAAGTCGCGTGCACTAAGAATAATCTCCAGTGCGCGGCCCAAACCGACCTGACGTGCCATACGCGATGCCCCGCCGCCACAAGGCAAAATACCCATACCAACTTCCATCTGCATAAATTTGTATTTACCACGGGCGGCAAAGCGCATATCACAGGCCAATGCAAATTCATGACCGCCACCTCTGGCAAAACCTTCAAGCTTAGCGATAGTTGCCTGTGGTAATTTGCTGATTCGCTCCAGCACTGTCTGCAAATCGAGCAACTTCGCTTCATCGCGGGATACAGCTTCTGTTGACATGTCTTTCAGCAAGTTTGTGTCGTAGTGGCATACCCAGATTTCAGGGTTAGCAGATTGGAAAACAACCACTTTCACATCGCGATCGCGCTCTAAACGCATCGCTAGTCCATTTAAATCAGACAGCATCTCCTGTCCCTGAACATTCACAGTGCCAAAATCGAAAGTGACAGTCAGAATGCCTTCTTCCTGTATAGCGCTAAATGTGGTGTAGCCTTCGTAAGCCATGTTGATCGTCCTTTTGTTTTTTCGGTCGGCTTTCAAGCTAACAACCTCGCTAAATAGCAACAATAAACAATAGGAAGGAAACAGTTTCCGTTAAAAATTGAAAGTGAAAGGAAGAGCTGAAAATCAATGTGATAGCGCTCAAGGATTGATGATTTTCTTTCTAGAAGTCACCACCTTAATCAACCTAGGTAATAGGTTTGACGCTCATATTTTAAATTGTGATGGAAAGTGCATTAATGACTAAGTACATCATCAGAGTTTCAGGAAATCCGCATTTGTGAAACACTTTTCAATTCCACTAATGAAACTGAGAAATATTAGGCGTTTAGATGTCATACAAACGTGACTGGATTCGTAGACGTTACACCGTTATGTTTAGTCGTCATAGATAAGAACTAAAAAGGTATGAGAATGTTCAATTGCATTCGACGCTGCATCTTGGATGAGTCTGGAGTGACCGCCATCGAGTATGCCATTATCGGCGTTGCTGTTTCTGTGATTACACTTGCCATGTTTTCAGAAAATTCTGCGCTTCCAAGCGCACTGGTTAGCGCAATAACAGTCATAGAAACCAACATTAATGCCGCTGGCAATTAAAAAACGCGCCTTATCTGGTAATGCCGATCAGTTAAGC
>NZ_LASY01000029.1:0-19357 GCF_000973155.1 Grimontia sp. AD028
TTGATGGAGGTGACTACACCGGCAAAGGAACGCCGCGATCACAACGCCAGTCAATCTCGCTGAATCCTGCATCTTCAGGTTGTTTGGGTATAAAGGAGTGAATGATATGGAACTGGAAAACGAGCGTGGAGAAACCATGCATCTTGCCGACGACCTAACGCTTAAAGAAATGGTTGATATGGGGCTTCTGGTGGTGTTGTCAGATGCCAACGATGACGCTGAAAACTGCTGGATTCCCACAGAGCCACTCGAATAACCTGAAAAGCCCCGACAAGGGGCTTTTTTGTGGCGATGAGATTTTGTTCGCGAATTAATCGCGGTGTGATCCTGCTTGAAACATCATCATTTTCCTTTGAGAGAAAACGCTCTACAATCTGCGCGTCATATTTGTGCCACAAGAGTGTAGGCGCACCTGTTTCAAAAAGGATGTCTCATGAAACTGTTTGTGTTTGACCACTGCCCGTTCTGCGTGAAAGCGATGATGGTTGCAGGCTTGAAGAAGATAGACTTGGAAATGGTTTATCTTCAAAACCACGACGTCGACGCCCGTATCGAAAAAGTCGGCGCCAACATGGTTCCGATCCTTCAAAAAGAAGACGGTAGCTACATGGCAGAGAGTCTGGATATCGCCTCATACCTCGACAATCTCGACGGTAATCCAGCGATTGCTGAGGGCACAATGGGTGAGCGTATTTCAGCTTGGATGAACATTGCTGGCCAGTTCGGCTCACGCCTGATTTATCCACGTTGGACGATGATTGAGTTGCCGGAATTCCAGAGTGAAGAAGCGAAAGCCTGGTTTACTAAAAACAAATCAGCCATGATCAAAATGTCTTTCGATGAGGCGTTTGCTAACAGCGAAGAGTACATTGCTAAGCTGAATGTTGAACTGCTGAAACTTGATTGGTTGGTCCCACCTTCACAGCGCAACAACGTGCTGACCTATGACGACATCAATATATTCCCATTCCTTCGAAACTACACAGTGACGAAAGGTTTGCGCTATCCAGGCAATGTTCGTCAGTACTTGGATGAAGTGTCCAAACTGACGGGTGTTGCACTGTTCGATAGTGTGGCAGTTGGGGCACCAATCGCGACAGCCTAACTAGCAAAATTGAGAAAGAAGGGGCGAAATAGCGCCCCTTCTTTTTTGGCCTATCTTCCGCCTAATCTGCACTTTCCGTCGATACTTCCTCGCTTATCAAAGAACTAGGTCAGTCCAAATTTAATGAAGTTCATCATCATTGATAATTCCGGGGATGGCTATCGGATAAATTAATTGTATTGACTCGAAACTATGTGTTAAGTGTTTTCTATCCTCAGCGAAAGGAAAAAGCACATGCAAAGAAACAGTTTGGCAAGGTTAAGCAAAGCTGCTTTGGCAGTTGGGTGGTTGTTTTCGTTGGATGTCATGGCATCAGAAGATCTGCGGCAATTGGGCTTAAGTGTATTCGGTGCAATGCCGCATTCTATGCCCGGCAGTGAGAAAGACACGCCAGAACAAGTTGCTCTGGGAAAGGCCCTTTACTTTGAAACCGCACTATCTGGCAATGGCAGTCAGTCGTGCAATAGCTGCCATGACCTGGATAAATCCGGCTCGGGTACTGAGCCGTTATCGGTGTCTATGGGGGCAATGGGGAAGCAGGGTAGCCGTAATAGCCTCACTACCTGGAATGCGGGCTTCCAATTCGTACAGTTTTGGGACGGCAGAGCGAAAACGTTGCATGAACAGGCAAGAAGCCCAATTCTGAACCCGATTGAAATGGCGCTGTCTTCCGAGGAAGAAGCAGTGCGAAGACTGAAAGAGAAAGGCTACCAGCCTAAGTTCGACCTGGTTTTTCCTCAGGATGAAAACCCACTGGTGTTTAACAACATCACGCAAGCTTTAGCGGCGTTCCAACGTACATTGGTGACGCAAGACAGATTTGATGAATGGCTGATGGGTGACGACACCGCACTCTCAGCGCAGGAAAAGCGCGGAATGAAGCGGTTTATTACGGTGGGGTGTCATGCATGCCACAACGGCCCTTTGATGGGAGGGCAACTCTTTATGAAAATGGGGTTGGTGAATCCATACCCCAATGAAATCGACAAGGGAAGGGCGTTAGTGACTGGAAACAGCGCAGATAATTTCATCTTCAAAGTTCCCACGATGCGAAATGTCGGCCAGACTTCACCTTACTTCCACGATGGCGCAGTATTTTCGCTGGAACAGGCCGTGCGAGATACGGCGTGGCACCAACTGGGTGTCAAACTCAATGAGCAGGATGTTGACGACATGACGGCATTTCTACGATCACTCGACAATAAAAAGAAAATCGAATTCTCGAACCACGAATAACAGGGAACGATGATGCAAAAAATGTATCCCATCAAGAAGGTCTTTACCGGAAAAGTGAAAAGTCAGTTTGGCATGATGACCGCCATGGGAAAGCAGCCGATCGAAGGGGAAATATTCCTATCCGCGCTGGGGCTTCAAGGAGATGAGTGTGCGTCGGATAAACACCATGGTGGTGTTGAAAGGGCATTGCATCAATATCCATCTGAGCATTATGACTTTTGGCGCACGAAGTTTGGCGACAAGGCCGACTGGCGGCCCGCAGGGATGGGTGAAAATATCAGCACTGAAGGCATGACAGAAGACGATGTCTGCATTGGTGATAAATATCAGTGGGGAAAAGCCGTGATTCAGGTGAGTCAGCCCCGCTCGCCTTGCTACAAGCTCAACAAGCGTTGGGATGTAGAGACGTTTTCTGAGGTGATGCAAGAAACGGCCAAATGCGGCTGGTTGTACCGTGTGATCACGCCGGGGTTTGTCAGTGCTGCGGAGCCACTGATTTTGATTGAGCGCGCCGAAAACGCCTTGACCATCAAACAAACCTGCGATTACTACTTTGGTGATCCACTAAACCTGGAAGGCTTGAGATTAATTGCCGCACAGGAAGGGTTGTCCGCTAGCTGGACGCGTACCGTCCACAAACGCATGGAAACGCAGCAAATAGAAGACTGGACGCCAAGGCTGAAAGGCATTTTCGCCTAAACAAAAAAGCCGCGAACATGGTCGCGGCTTTTTTTGGAAGTAATGACCTTTACAGGTACATCTTCGCCAGCTCAGAAGGCTCAACTTCTTTGCCTTCCAACTCTGCATTCCAGTTGGTACCAACCAGCACGCCGTCTTCATCCAGCGTGATAAGCCAGTCTTCAACGAACACATCCAGTGGGATTTCAGTGATTTCGAAATCAGCCCACTCATCGACGTTGTGTTGCGCAGCGTCTTCTTTTGAAGACCAGAATGGCATCACTTCGCTTTCTTCGAACTCGCTCGAGTCGCAAGCCAGCCAGCCTTCCTCTTCGTTTTTCAGACCCCAAACCACGTTAGTACGCTTGGTTTCTTCAACGAACAACATCAGATTTGCCTGAACGTCTGCAGTTAGTTTGCTCATTTTTCAATTCTCATGGGAAATTTCGCCGTTAGAGTAACACTTTCATTCCAAAGGTGCTTTATTCCTGTGTCGTTAATTCAGGAAATCACTGAATGGCATAGGCTTACTGGCCAATAATTCTGCGAATTGACCCAGCCCTTCTTCAAACTGATCTCTTGAGCTGATAGACATCAGCGACAGTCGGATACAATTTGGTGTGTCACCGACTGAAAAATACCCGCCGTGACTAACAAGAATCGCGCGCTTTTTCGCTTCTTCTACCAATCTGTCTACTCGCCAGTGTTCAGGCAACTTCAACCAGATATGAAAACCCGACGCTGTTTCGTAGAAGTCTTTGAGGATATTTGCTGCCACGGTTTGTCGATACTCTGCCTCGCGAAGTTGTGCTCGTGCCAGTTCAAAGGCGGTGCCTTGTTCAATTAGGTCTGTCGCAGCCGCGAAATTAATGGGAGAAGCCAGCCAGATGTTCGCGCGGATATGAGCTGCCAGAACAGGCAGTAAGGCATCCGGTGCTTTGATATAACCGCAGCGCATCGCCGGACTGACAGCTTTCGACAAACTGGTGATATAGATACTTTGCTGTGGCAGCAGGTCAGAAATAGCTGGGATAGGGGCATTGTTCAAGAAGGCATAGATGTCATCTTCGACCAGATAGGCAGAAGAGGCTTTGATGACGTCGGCGATTGCCTGACGTCTTGAAACAGACATGGTGATGCCAGTCGGGTTTTGGTGTGAAGGAATACAGATAACCAGCTTCGGCGAGTGCTGCTTGATCACCTTCCTTAAATGTTTGTGACAGAGGCCATCATCATCAAGGTTAACGCCGACAACCTCGCGGCCAGCGAGATTGGCAATCGCCAGAATACCGGGATAAGTAAGTGCTTCGACCGCGATGGTATCCCCAGGCTCTGTCAGGGTTTCAACTAAGAGCGACAATGCGTGCTGCGCACCGTTTGTTAGCAGTACATTCTGGGAGCTTGCAGATTGAAGGCCATATTTCTGTAACCAGATTGCTCCAGCCGCCCGGTGGGCTGAATGGCCTGAGTCATCAGCGTACGCGAGTAACGCCGGTGAAAGGGTTTCAGCTGCCTGAGAATATGCCTGAGTAAGTGCATTGAGGTTCAAACCCAAACAGGGCTGGAGAATAGAAAAGTTAAAATCTAATTCCTGATGTTGAGGTTGGATAACCTGACTAAGAGCAGACTTGTCCCGAACGAAGGTGCCACGCCCAACAAATGATTCAACGCGTCCTAACTCCGCCAGTAGCTTATAGGCTTTTGAGACGGTGGCTGGCGTAGTGCCAAGTTCATTGGCCAATTCCCTGTGAGGAGGCAGTTTGGCCCCAGCAGCGTAAATACCTTGCTCGATTCGAGAGGTTATCTGATTGGCAATGTCTTTGAATTTGGTTTCACTCAAAAAGGTCTTCCTGTGTCTGCTCGCGGCATGGACTAAATTATGACCAAAGGTACGAATAATTGAAATAACTTAATTATGTCATTATTTAAAATTGACATATGTCAATTGATGCAATTATAGTCGCTCAAGAAATAGTTAAACAACCTCCATTACGGACATCAACGAATACCAAAAGGAGAAGTCATCATGGCTCAGGAAAAAGTCGCATTTATCGGTCTCGGCGTTATGGGCTATCCGATGGCTGGCCACCTCAAAAACGCTGGATTCAATACCACCGTTTACAACCGTACCACTGCAAAAGCTCAAGCCTGGGCAGATGAATACAAAGGTGACTTTGCCGTTACGCCACGTGAGGCGGCAGAAGACTGTGATGTGGTATTTGTGTGTGTTGGTAATGATGATGATGTCCGCAGCGTGATTTATGGCGATGATGGTGTACTGACCAGTATGAAAGCAGGGAGTGTGCTGGTGGATCACACCACTACATCTGCAACGTTGGCCGAAGAGCTCGCCGAAGCATGCAAGGAGAAAAGTGTTCACTTTATTGATGCGCCAGTCTCAGGTGGTCAGGCAGGCGCAGAAAACGGCGTGTTAACCGTGATGTGTGGCGGCGACCAGACAGTCTTTGATGCGGTAAAGCCTGTGATTGATGCTTACGCCAAGCAAGCCGTTTTGATGGGCAAAAATGGACAGGGTCAGCGCTGTAAAATGGCCAATCAAATATGCATCACGGGTATCTTGCAAGGCTTAAGTGAAGCGTTAATATTGGCGCAGGCCTCAGGTCTGGATATTGAACAAATGGTGAGTGTACTCAAGCACGGTGCAGCGGGTTCATGGCAGATGGAAAACCGTGCTGTCACCATGGCGCAGGACAAATTCGATTTTGGATTTGCTATCGACTGGATGCGCAAAGACTTGGGAATTTGTTTGGATGAAGCGGCAGACAAAGGTCTTGAACTGCCATTGACCAAAGAGGTAGACGAAAAATACGCCCGCCTCCAAGTTCAAGGTTTTGGTCGAATGGATACTTCCGTTCTTATTAAGGCTCAGTGATATATTAAGCCCTTGAACAGCCAGTAAAAAAGAGCAGCCAAGCTGCTCTTTTTTAATTTACAGAGTTAAGAACAAGGCCCCAAGTTCTCCCAAACTCCCCACTCGCCCGTTGTACCCGGCTCTTCATTTTGCGTCCACCATTTTGCTTCAAACGCACTGCCTTTATGGGAAACGCGCTCTCCACTGCTGTAAACCGTACCTGACTGCCAAACGGGATAGCACTCTGTTGTCGGATTATCGTTGGAAACCACAATCGTGATGACTTTCTCGTCGGTCAATCCCTTGGTATCAGTCACAATAAGCTTTACTTCATAGCTACCTTGCTGCTGGTAAGTATGCGTCGGACTTTTTTCTGATGACTCAGTGCCGTCCCCAAACTGCCATGTGTGGCTGACAATGCCTGTATCATCGGTCGATGTGCTCTGGAAGCTAATGGTGAGCCCTGAAGCGAAGAAGTTGAAATCCGCAACAGGAGGGAGGTTATCTCCCGGTAATGTTTGGCAGTCTCCGTTTACAGACCAGACTTGGGGGTAGAGATCTGGTTGTGCGCCAGTAGACCACCAAGTCGCTTTATATGTTTTACCTTGAAAACTCACAATATCACCGGAAGCATAGCTCTTGTTGGGATCCCAAGCAGCAACTGAACATGAACTGTCTGAATCAGACACTGTTACGGTATTAACCGCAACGTCACTGTTCCCCTTGCTATCAGCGACTGTCAACGAGACGGAATAAGTCCCACTTGTCGCATAAGTGTGTGATGGACTCTGCTGAGAAGAAGAGCGGCCATCACCGAAATCCCATTGATATGAAGCAATCGGGCCTGTCGACAGGTTGCTGAATACTGCGGTTAGTGCTTTGGTTTCATGTGAGAAAGAAGCATCAACAACAGGATAAACGTCTTCGCAGTGCTCACCAGTTTTACCGCCTGCTGTAACGCCCACTTGTTGGAATGCATCGATAACGTCATCAACACAGTATCCCAAGTCACTGGCAGCATTGAAAACGCCTGACGCAGCATGGTCAAACGTTGATCTCGCTTGCCAGTAAAGCTGGTTTGCGCGAAGGAAAATATCAAACCCTTTGCGTATATCCCAACCCGGCTTTGTGGCCAATAGATAGAAGGCTTTGTTAAATACTCCAGAGCTGTGGTGTACATCTATCCCTGAATAGTAGTCTTTAGCATGGCCAATGGATTTTCCGTCCAGTGGAGGATTATCCATATGGCGCATGGCACCACTGCCTTTCTTGATCCTATCGCCAATTTTCCAGTTGTAGCTTCCTTCCAGATAGTAAATTGCCGCTGCGCCTGCAATATCAGAAAACGCTTCGTTAATGCCTCCCGACTGATTTTTGTACTCCAGATCGGAGTTTTGCTGAGTGACACCATGGCTGACTTCATGAGAAACAACATCAAGAGAAACAAGAGGATAAAAGTAGGATTGACCGTCTCCGAATGTCATTTGTTGGCCGTCCCAAAAAGCATTTTCGTAATTACGGTCGTAGTGAACGCGCATACGAAGTTTCTGGCGTATAGGAGCGATGCCGTACCACTCCTTATACATTTTAAAAACAATTTGTCCGAAGGCATGAGCGTCATTTAGCGGGGAGTATGCGCCGTTGACTTCTCGTTCACTGTTTTCGAAGCAGTTAAAACTATGGACAGTGCCTCCACTTTTTTGATGCCTCATATCTAGAGTTTCGACGTTTTCGCTGTCTAAATAACATGTGCTCCCAGACTGCGTAACGTCAAATGCAGGATAGTCAGCACCAAAATGGTAGCGACCGGTTTTTGGATTTCCTCCCGGTCCTGTGCTTTGCGCATGATTTAGGCCTTCCCAGCTGTCCAGCACTTTACCGGATAGCGCGTCAATAAAGCTAATAGGGCGCGTTGGCTTATCGCTGTAAACAACATAGGAGACCTTCCATGCTAGGTGGGCGGTATCATTTTCGTCCAACCAAACCATGAGCTGCTTTTCGGGATGTTGGATTTGGTATAGCTCGTGTCCTTTTAGTGCTAGTAAGGTTGACAGAGCTTCATCATCGCTAATTAAGGGTGTTGTTGTCGGGAGGTCTTGTTCGATACCAGTGATAGCGCTCCCAACAAAGCCGCTGAAGCGTCCTAGCTGACCTTTGTTTGCTACAAAGCTCTCTCCATAAATGGGAAGGCCTTGATAGGTTTGACTGATTCTTACCACCTCGTTACCGCTAAGGTCTCTTCCTGAAAAGCCCTCTATGTAGGACTGACCTTCCAACAATGCTTCAACTTGATTGTCCGCTTTAGCAAAGCTTGTAAGTTCAAGGTTAATCCGTTGTGCAGCAAAAGAGGGTAGCGAAGTTACTGCGATCGCGACACCAAGAGATAGCATATGAAATTTCGGTTTCATTTATTTGTTCACCAATGTGTATTTATGGGTTAGAGGCAACAGCGATAAATACCTACGTGTTTTCAGCTACGTCAAAAAAGGCTGACTTTTATCAATGAGTGTCTAGAGGAGATTTGGCAACTATTAGGCTGGCGATTTTCTATTTAAATTTAATAGTGAAGGTGAAATGATGAATAAGTTTATATTTAAATGCTTTCTCGTTGTCTTGTTGCACAATTAATATGACATGACTCGTAAAAATAGTGGGTTTGGTAGGTGGCTGGTTCTCTTTTCATCTGTTGTGTAACGAAATTGTTGCGCGTATTCTTTTGTGGAGTGGTATGGCGGCGACTGTTTGGCTTGTGTGATGTCTTAATATATTGAAAAACATAGGGTAAAAATTATTACTTTGTTTGTTCAATGAATATTCGCCTAACGAGACGGTAGGAAAGAATATCTTACATTTTCAATAGTTCATGTATAAGAATTTTAGCGTTAAAAAAACGGCTGATATTTGCAGTTTTCAAGATGTTATGCCTATATCAAAGTGCCTTTAAGTTATTTGGTATAAGTGGCGGCAACAAATTCGTTGCCAATATTCAAATATAAAAAGCCGGAGATAACTCCGGCTTAGACGTTAATACAAAGATGAAGGCGGTAATCTAAGCGACTTGTTTATCTTTGTTATCTTTTTGCACGAAAAACTCGTCGTGTAGTGCGCGAATAGCACCTTCATACATCTCGTCTTTTACCACAAACTGCACGTTGACGTTGCGCATTGAAGAGTGGACAGCAATCGGTGAAATATCGCTGTTCATCAGTGCCAGCACACCTTTGCTCAAGGTAGTGTTGGTATTGATCTGCGAACCAATCGCGGAAATCAGAGCAACCATGTGGCTCGTGATTGTCGAGTCAGGGAAGCGTTTTTCAGCGCGGTAGAGTAGCTTGTTAAGGTTCTTGGCGACGCCGCTCAGGTAGTAAGTGAGGGAGTTGGCACTCATCTCTTTACCGACCAGATTTACGCTTTCGTCAGCGATCATCTCCATCAGTTCATAACCGACGTTATCGACGTTACCCACCATCGCCTGATCAAAAATGTGCAGGGCGAAAACCTTGTCGCGACCCGCAATGATTTCGATCTTTTCGGAATCTGGCTGGTAAGCCTGAGAGATCAACGTGCCTTTGTGCTCTGGCTCAAAGGTATTTTTGATCTGTAGCGGAATTTCTTTTTTACGAAGACCGGAAGCTGCGTTCGGGTGGATGGCTTCCATGCCGAGGTTGGCTAGCTGGTCTGCGACATCAAAATTACTTTGGCCGATGGGCAATACGTTTTCTGGGCCCGCAATGCGAGGATCTGCGCTGCTGAGGTGATATTCCTTATGGATAATCGCCAGATCCGCAGAGGTTTGGCAGGCAATGCGGCTGAAGGTCATTTCGCTGTAACCGCGATCGTAGGTCTTCATCAGGCCTTCGTCACAGTAGGCGTAGCCAGTCACAATTGGCAGCTCGGTAGTGACATCAATCTCTTTAAACGCTTCAACAATCACTTCATCCAGCGTGCCGGAAAGCTTGTTGTCCCATCCTGAGAGATCCACAAACTTGGCATTTACACCAAGAGTTCTTAGCTTCAGAGCAGTGTTGTAAGCGCTGTGGGCTTCGCCGATTGAAGATAAAAACTCTCGGATCTGTGGCAAGTATTGGCGCAGCGTGAACTGACCATAGCTGCAGGTCGCCAGAATATTTGAAATACAGTCTTTGGCATCTTTCAGACGCTCAGCAATGAAGTTGTCTGCACGGGTTCGGTTAAGCGGATCTGCAAACAGGTTTTCATTGATCATTTTCAAACGCACTTCGAGCGCATCGATGGCATCGGCCCATTGTTCATCACGCTTGGCAACCAGTTGGTAGATGCCTGGCTCGCCAGAACGCTTGCTCTCAAGAAGCGCGTCGGTAATACCACTATAGGCTGAAACCACAAATACACGGTTATACGGATTCTTGGGGCGAAGGAAAATGTTGTCCAATACGGCATCAAATGCCGACATAGACGTGCCGCCGATTTTCTCAACGGTGTAAGTCATAATTGCAATCCTTGTCTGTCGTAAATAGAAAAAGGGGGCAAATGGCCCCCAAAAGACGCTAATTTTTATTAATCTACCAGCGGATAAACGCCGTTTTCATCGTGAACTTCTTGTCCGGTAATTGGTGGGTTAAATACACATGCCATTACCATGTCCGCACCTTCGTAAGCGCGAAGGAAGTGTTCATCGTGTTTGTCCAGAATGTAAAGTGTGCCCGGTTTGATTGGGTAAGTTTCGCCACCTACCACTTCAATTTCACCTTCACCAGACATGCAGTAAACAGACTCCAAGTGGTTTTTGTAGTGAATGTGGGTTTCAGTGCCTTTAAAGATGGTCGTGATGTGGAATGAAAACCCCATCTGGTCATCTTTCAGTAACATACGAACACTTTCCCAGGTTTCGGATGCTACGCGGCGCTCGCTGTTTCTACACTCTTCCAGAGTTCTTACGATCATGTTTCTTATTTCCCTTAAGACGCTTTGCGGGTAAGTTCATTAGCAACTTCCTGAGCTGCTTTTTCAAAGATGTGCAGGCCTTGCTCAAGCTCTGACTCACTGATTGTAAGCGGACAGAAGAACTTCACGACTTCATCGTCAGGACCTGCGGTTTCAATGATCATGCCTTTCTCAAAGCAACGACGCGAAATCGCGCTGGCGATGTCACCGCTTTTACACTCAATACCTTGCATCATGCCGCGGCCTTTTGCGCGAACGAACAGCGAAGAAAGTTGCTTCAGCGAACGGTCGATAGTCTTGGACACTTGTTGGCTGCGCTCGGCAATATGGCTTTCAAAATCATCATTCTGCCAGTAATGCTCAATCGCTTTTGTTGCCGTAACGAAGGCGTGGTTGTTACCACGGAAAGTACCGTTATGTTCACCTGGAAGCCATTTGTCCAACTCAGGTTTCAGCAGCACCAGCGCCACTGGCAGACCGTATCCGCCGATAGACTTAGACAGGGTCACAATGTCTGGATTGATACCAGAAGGTTCGAAGCTGAAGAAGGTGCCAGTACGGCCACAACCAGCCTGAATATCATCAACGATTAATAGAATGCCGTGGGCTTTACAGATTTTGCTCAGCTTCTGTAGCCACTCGTTTGAAGCGACATTCAGACCACCTTCACCTTGTAGGGTTTCCAGCAACACAGCAGCAGGCTTATCGAGACCACTTGAGTTGTCGTTCAACATGGCTTCGAACAGCGCAAGGCCGTCAATGCCAGCGTAGTCTTCATAAGGAATTCGGGACGTGCCAAACAACGGAGTGCCGGCACCACCACGGTGATGTTGGTTGCCGGTAGCTGTCAGTGCGCCCATGGTGCACCCATGGAAACCGTTGGTGAAAGTCACGATGTTGGTTCGGCCCGTCACTTTGCGAGCCAACTTCATCGCTGCTTCTACTGCATTCGTACCGGTTGGGCCGGTGAACTGCACTTTGTAATCAAGATTTCGTGGCGCGAAGATGTGATTACGGAGTGCGGTTAGGAAAGCAGCTTTGGCTTCGGTAAACATATCCAGGCCATGGGTAATGCCGTCGTTGGAAATGTATTCGACCAAGGCTTCTTTCAGAATTGGGTTGTTATGGCCGTAGTTCAGCGAACCTGCGCCGGCCAGAAAATCAATGTAGCGTGCTCCTGAGTCCGTGGTCAGCCAGCACCCTTTTGCCGAGGTAAAGACAACAGGGAAGCTATTGCAATATGACTTAACGTTTGACTCTTGCTTGTTAAAAATTTCCATTTGGAATCCATTTTATATTTTTAAGAATGGTTTTATTTCAAAGGAATGCGGAACAAAAACTCCGTGTCGTGTTTTCCTTTGAAATGCTGTTTTTCGTCGAGAAACACTGTGACTTCACCATTTTCACCATGTGCGGCGTCGAGCTTGCGGAATAAGCTCCAGGAGCCTTTATTGGATCCAGTGATAGTGGTTTCTACAACATTGACGTCTGAGAGGTGATCGCGCATCAAAAGCTCTTGCAGCATTTGAAAAGCGAGACCTTTGCCGCGTGCTTCTGGAGAAACTGCGACTTGCCAGACAAACAGCTCATTAGGGGCTTCTGGCTTTAGGTATCCAGAAATGAATCCGGCTACGGAACCCTTGTGCTCTGCGAGGATGCAGGTCTTATTAAAGTGGGAAGATTGGAGAAAGTTGCAGTACGAGGAGTTTTCATCGAGTGGGGGACAACTGGCGATAAGCTCGTGGATCCTGATGCCATCTTCGATTCGCGGAGTGCGAAATACCCAGGCGTCGTTTTCCGTCCTCAAACGCGTCAATGTCGCGCTCTGGTGTATCGTCTCGGTACTCATTGTTTCAATTAATCCTTTAGAGGTCTAAGCATTTAAGCCCTTTAAATGATACATCTGATGGAATTTTTATCAAGTCTGAGTCACAAATAAGCATATTTATGTCTATAACTTGCTGTTTTATATGTGTTCAATAAAAATGACGCAAAACTGAAACATTTAGATGTGTAATTAATGTGCTTTAAGTGAATCATTCTGTATCGATAAGAGATGAAAACCGAATACAGCGACAGATCCCGTGTTAACTGTTGTTGTTTCGCTGATCAAAGGTCGATAGCACCTAGGGGCAGAACCCTTGCAGAAACCATCCCCAAAGGTCAACAGCCGCTTAGGTAGTGTCGTTTTTTAGTGAGGCATATTAAGTTGATTTGGAGGAAAGAACTGAAAGTTTTACGTAGTAAACTTTCAGTCAGATTTTGAAAGAAAGAAAATGAAAGCGTTTTACACTTGTAATATTTTAACAGAAAGAGGAGTAACTGGCTGAATTATAATGATATAAACACTGACTTATTTTTGCTAGGTTAATAATGATCAGGCCGTTAGACTCGTCGCCAAAATAATAAAAACAGTTACTGATTACACTTTTATACCCTAAATCCCAAAAAGGCAAAGAAAGTCACGATGAGTCCAGAACAACATCTTACCCAATGGCAACAAAGTCAGGCCGACGCAGAAACCATGTCACCTCTCATTAGCAAGCTGTACCGTGAGAAGGGCGTCGAAATTCAAATTTATGGTCGTGCTGTGATTAACGCCAGTACGATTGATCTGCTGAAGTCACACCGTGTAGCGCGCTGGTACACAGGACAGGAAGTCACTACCGCACACACACTCCCTATTCTGGAAACATTGGCACAAATGCCACTTTCTCCTTGCCGAATCGACATTGGTCGTCTTGCCAACGTTTACTGGCGTGACCATGAAGATTTAGCCCAACTAGATGATTTCCTCAAAACAGCAATCGCAGACCTGCCGCCGTCCACGAGTCTTAAGGAGCCCAGAGATATCGTGTTGTATGGCTTTGGCCGAATTGGGCGTCTGGTAACGCGCCTAATGGTAGAAAAAAGCGGACCAGGCTACCCACTGCGTCTACGCGCGATTGTTGTACGTGGCGGTAAAGATGGCGACCTTGAAAAGCGCGCCAGCTTACTGCGTCGTGATTCTGTTCACGGGCCTTTTAACGGTTCCATTTTGGTGGACCATGCCCGTAACGCTCTGATCGTGAATGGTAACTACATTCAGATCATCTACGCGAACCACCCTTCAGAAGTAGACTACGAAGCCCACGGAATTAAAAATGCCGTTGTTGTTGATAACACAGGCATGTGGCGCGATGTTGATGGTCTCAGTAACCACCTGACCGCCAAAGGCGCGGGTAAAGTGTTGCTGACCGCACCAGGTAAGGGGGACATCAAGAACATCGTATTTGGTGTTAACCACGGAGACATCAAAGACAGCGATACCATAGTGTCAGCCGCAAGCTGTACTACTAACGCAATTACACCTGTGCTGAAAGCGATGAACGATCGTTATGGCGTGGAGTCGGGTCACATTGAGACGGTGCACTCATTCACCAACGATCAAAATCTGATAGATAATTTCCACAAAGGCGACCGCCGTGGACGTGCCGCGTCATTGAACATGGTGCTTACATCTACAGGTGCAGCAAAAGCCGTTGCGAAAGCTTTACCTGAATTAAAAGGAAAGCTGACGGGCAATGCTATCCGCGTTCCAACCCCCAACGTCTCGATGGCGATTGCCAACCTGAACCTGGGCAAAGATGTGGATCGCGATTCACTGAATACCTACCTGCGTGAGACTGCACTCATGTCTCCGTTGGCGGGCCAGATTGATTACACCCAATCGACAGAAATCGTATCCTCGGACATCGTAGGTTCTCGTTATGCGGGTGTGGTAGACAGCGAAGCGACTATCGCCGATGGCAATCGCTGTGTGCTTTACATTTGGTATGACAACGAATTCGGATACAGCTGTCAGGTTATCCACTGCATTGAGCAGATGGCGGGCGTCCAATATCCAGTGATTCCTGCGGTAAATCAGCACTGATCATTGAAAGAAAACATCCCCCTAAGCCAAAGCGACTCATCTGAGTCGCTTTTTTTATCTCTAAGAGCAACAAATCCTAAAGAATGACATGAGGTAGATATCTTGCGAGATCTTGAGTTACCAGTGACGCATCTTCGCGAATCGAAATCCCAGCAGCGCGATCGTTGACCAGCCAACTGCCAATCAAGGTGAAGTTGTCGCCGAATTTTGGCAGTGGTTGGTACTGTTGAACGATCGCTTGAGAAAGATCATAAGGCCCATCAGTTTTAAAGGTCGACGCGCCATTTCTAACGATTTCGATGTTGGCGCCCTCGCGCGAAAACAACGGCTTCACCACATAGTCAGAAAGGGAAGATGCTTTCGAATCATCCGCGAAGTAGGCAGGCAATAGATTAGGATGATTAGGATGGAGTTTCCAAAGCATCGGAAGCAGTGCTTTGTTGGAAAGCACAGACTTCCACATCGGCTCCAGCCAGTTAATCGTAGCGCTACCCAAGAATTGGGCATACTCCTCATCAAACATGAATTCCCAAGGATAGAGCTTGAACATCCAGCGAATGACTCGTCCCGTCAGGTCGACAAACTCACCGGCATCATTCACGCCAATATCTTCAACGTAGACAAAGCCCGTGTGTAATCCAGCCTCTTTGGCACAATCTTCGAGGTACTGAACCGTCGCACGGTCTTCTTCTGTGTCTTTACAGCAACTGAAGTGAAGCGTTTGGCCCGGTTGGCGTTTGGCAAGCTCGGCAAAGCGCTCCATGATGTAATCCTGAAGAATATTGAACTGGTCAGCACTTTGGTGGATGCGTCCACTGTTCACCACATCTTCAAGCCATACCCATTGCCAGAAGCCGGTTTCAAAGAGAGAAGTTGGTGTGTCTGCATTGTTTTCATAAAGCTTGGCTGGATTGACACCGTCATAGGTGAAATCAAGACGGGCATACAGCGACGGATCCCGGCGTCGCCAGGAACTTGCGACCAAATCCCACATGGCTTCAGGGATGCCGAATTTGGTCAGCAGCTCATCACTGCGGGTGACGCGCTCCACCACATCAAGACACATCTGGTGGATCTCTTCAGTGGGCTTTTCAAGATCTTCTTCAATTTGCTTGAGGTTGAATTGATAGTAGGCGGTTTCATCCCAGTAAGGTTCGCCATACATGGTATGAAATCCAAACCCGTATTGCTTTGCCAGTTCGCGCCAGTGAGGGCGCTCTGGGATATCCCGCCTGAACATTGCTTAACCGCCACTGCGCGAAGAAGACGCGCGTGATACGGATTTACCAAAACCGCCACGGGACATCACCTGTCCAATCGTGCCGCTGGATTTTGGTTTGGTGATTGAGCTGGTGGAGACCTTCACCGATTTTTTGCTCGATGAGCTGTAGAAATTACCATCGCCAGAATAATACTTGCCACGATAGCCATACAGCGGCTTTGAATAGTAACGTTTCTTCTTTTTCTTGAAGTAGTCATCATCCAGCATGTTGGCGAAGAAAAAGCCTGCCATCGCCGGAATGTACCAGTTGTTGTAACGATCACAGCCATCCGAAAAGTCGACTTCGCACTCGTATTCATTGTTGTAACGTGGGGCAGATTGCGCGGCATCTTCAAGCGCATCCTGATACGCGATTCGGCACTCTTCAATCTGGTCTGGAAATGAACGGGCACAATCCTGTGCGGACTGGAACACGAAACCCTCAGTTTCAGGCTCGAAGAAACAGCCTGAAATGCCTCCTACAAACGCAAAGGGGATCACCTTGGCGGCTTTGTCCATAGTTGGACGAATAACGTTTTGACTCCGTTTCATGACTGCCTCCGTTAGTAGGTCAGACACGCAGCGTTCAGTACGCCGATGGAAACAGAGACGACTGCCAAAATAATACCGGCTGGCAATTCGTCGTTTTCAATGCGAGTAGTCAACTCTTTCAGCATGACAAAACGAACGATGGCAAAGGCAATAAATTGTGCCAGCATGGCAATCACGCCCCACACCATAAAGTCGACGATGTTGACGGAGTTTTGCGCCGCACCTGCAATGGCAATACAGTAACCCAAGAACGCACCACCAAGAGCAACTGCTGCTGTTACGCTTTGCTTATCTTTGATCAGTGACCACTCGTCGTAAGGCGTAATGCGGATGTAGATGAACTTAAAAATCAGCACAAATGCCAGCGAAGCAGCAAAATAGATGATGAAGTTTGGCAGACCTGAAAGCAGTCCGGCGAGCATATCCATAGTGGTATCCTGTCAGTCCTTGAATCATTATCCCCACCTAAGCTAAAGGCTCGCTGGGGTCGATAAGTATAAGCTTATGTTTGTTAGCGAAAAACGGCCTTAAGCTATCACGACTTTGCGAGGTAAATCGTCTCAAAGTTAAAGACACTCAGTTATTGCTGGAATTATTGGTTTACAACGTTCCTATGAGCGAGTTTGCGAGCGACCTATGAAAAATATTGTATGACCAAGGTCTCATTAAAGCCCACTTTCTATAATTCGCTCATTTAGACCCGAACCATGGATGGAGAAGTCATGTTTGATTACCCAAAAACACGCAAAGATACGATCGTCGATACATATTTCTCCGAGAAAGTGGCCGACCCTTACCGTTGGCTGGAAGATGATTTAAGTGACGAAACCGCGCAATGGGTAGAAGCTCAGAATGCGGTCACCTTTGGTTGTTTGCATAATATTCCCTTCCGTCATGCCATTCGTGATCGACTCGAAGCGGCCAACAATTATGTGAAAGAATCTGCACCGTTCGATCGCGGTGATTACACCTACTTCTATCGCAACGACGGCCTGCAGAACCAGTCCGTGGTGTATCGTACCAGCGGAGAGGTAGCGGACGCCGAGGTGTTTCTTGACCCAAATAGCTGGAGTGAAGAGGGCACCACATCACTTGACCAACTGCGCTTTTCCCGCGACGACAAATTCATTGCCTATTCGACCTCTGAAGGTGGCAGCGACTGGCGAACCATCTATGTGTTGGATGCAAAAACCGGCGAGTTGCTGGCTGACAAAATCGAGAACGTGAAGTTTTCGGGTATCGAATGGCGTGGTAGTGAAGGTTTCTACTACTCGACCTATGACAAGCCAGAAGGTAGCGAGCTTTCAGCCAGAACTGAACACCATAAGCTTTACTTCCACACTTTAGGCTCTGCACAGACGGACGATGTGTTGGTGTTTGGTGGAGATGATGATCCCCAGTTCCGTTATGTTGGTGGCTACACCACAGAGGATGATCACTATTTGGTGATCTCTGGTGCTAATGCCACCTCAGGAAACATGCTTTATGTGCAAGACCTGAAAGGCAGTGGTGAACGCGTGTGCCTGACCGACGATGACAGCGCAGACAGTGATGTTATCGATCATCACGACGGCAAACTCCTTATTTACACCAATTGGCACGCACCGATGGGGCGTATTGTGGCAGTGGACGTTGCAAATCCGCAGCAGGAAAATTGGGAAGATTTGATTGCTGAAACCGAACATGAACTTAGCATCTCAACGGGTTCGGGCTACCTGTTCGCCAGCTACCTCGTCGATGTTCAGACCCAGGTTAAGCAGTATCGCCTGAGTGGCGAGAAGGTGCGTGATGTGGCTCTGCCAGATGTAGGTACAGCGTCTGGCTTCTCAGGTCGCGAAAAAGATAAAACGCTATATTTCACCTTCACCAATTACACCACAGCAGCAGACACTTACCGCTTTGATCCGGTTACCGGTGAGACTGCACTTTATCGTCAAAGCGCCTGCACCATCGACAGTGAGAAGCTTGAATCCCGTCAGGTGTTTTATACCTCCAAAGATGGCACCAAAGTACCGATGACCATTTGCTACCGCAAAGGCATCGAGCTCGATGGTTCTCATCCCACTATTCTGTATGGGTACGGTGGATTCAATATCAGCTTGGAGCCTGCTTTCAACCCAAGCATTGCAGCATGGATTGAAATGGGCGGCATCTATGCCGTTGCCAACCTGCGTGGTGGCGGTGAGTATGGAAAAGCTTGGCATCAGGCTGGCACTCAGCTTCAGAAACAAAATGTGTTTGATGATTTTATTTCGGCAGCTGAATTTTTGATTGCTGAGAAGTACACGTCATCAGAGAAACTGGCTATTCGCGGGGGATCTAATGGCGGCTTGCTGGTGGGCGCATGTATGACGCAGCGTCCTGACTTGTTCAGAGTTGCGTTGCCAGCTGTAGGGGTGTTGGACATGCTGCGCTACCACACGTTTACATCCGGTGAGGGCTGGAAGTACGATTACGGTACCTCTGCGCAAAGTGAAGAGATGTTCCAATATCTGTTGGGCTATTCACCCGTGCATAATGTGAAAGAAGGCGTTGTATATCCATCGACTTTAGTGACGACGGCTGACCATGACGATCGCGTGGTACCTGCGCATTCCTACAAGTTTATTGCAGAGCTTCAGGCAAAACATGGTGGAGACAACCCTGTGTTGATCCGTATTGATGTGAATGCGGGACATGGCGCAGGTATGCCAATGCACAAGGTGCTGGATTTGGGCGCTGATGTGTATGCATTCTGTCTTGACCAGATGGGTGTAGAGCCCGTGCTTTAAAGGTATAAGAAAAACGCGCCAGATAAGGCGTAATGCATGTGAATTA
>NZ_LASY01000003.1:0-152836 GCF_000973155.1 Grimontia sp. AD028
AGATGTGTATAAGAGACAGGCGTTTGTGGGGAATTTCTGCTGCGTTATCGGCTTCTCATGTAGGCTAGCTACACATCGAAGCCTCTGCCTTGCATAAAATCCCCACAAACTGCTGCAAAAACCATCACCAAAGGTCAACAGCCCCTAGGAAAACCACTGAATTTAATAAGGTAGTTTGGTCTTGCGGTTGACTGGACTTAGAGTTCTGCGCGTGCGCTCAGTTTGTAGCGGTTACCGGGATGGAAGAGAAGGGCAGCACTGACTAGTTGGTTCTCACTCCAGGTACGTCGGTGGAGTAAAAGGCAAGGCTGGTTAGTTTCGATTTGTAGAAGGTTAGCAATGTGCGCAGGAGGTAAAATAGCTTCCACCGTGTGTTCGATGATGCCTACCGGGCATTGGGACACCAGATATTGATTTGGCGTCATCGAGGAAAAGTCCTGATTTAAATAATCAGGTGCAAATGCAGGGTTTACCCAACGAAGTTCAACCTGAATGGGTATGTCATCGGCAAAATGGACGATTTCACTCTTGAATACATCGCTACCTAGCATAATACCGAGACGCATTGCCACATCTTCTGGCGCACGTATTCTTCTTAAGGATATGATTTCACTGTGATGTGCTTGACCACGCCCTGATATTTCTTCTGCGATATTGCGGATATCCATCAGAGGACTTTCCGCTTTGCGCTGGCATACAAACGTGCCCAAACGAGGCGTTCGTTCCAGCCAACCCTCATTGACTAAATCTCTTACCGCTTTGTTTACTGTCATTCTACTGACCGAAAATTGCTCACAAAGCTCTGCTTCTGTTGGCACTTTTGCGCCAACTGGCCATTCCTGTGATTCAATTTTCTCAATCAGGAAGTCTTTAATCTGCTGGAAGCGGGGAGATTTCGGCATAGGTTCTCAGTGTCATATTAGTATATACAAATAATCATTGATGAAGTCAGAGCGAAAATCAAGGCCGATAGTCAGGGAGTCGGATGAAGCGCATAAATCATGCCTTTGTCTTATCTTTTGTTATGGCCTTGATTTAACACTGAACGGTAAGATTTTTGTCTCAATTTATTCATATGGTACATACAGAATGCAGTACGGTGACTAACGTAATACCCATAAAACCTAAAGGAAGTGGTACATGAAGAATATCGTCAAGTTGGGTTTAGTGTTTTCATTGTTAGCTGCAGGGTCAGCAATCGCATCTGAAGGCTATACACTTGGACCTCGTCCATTGTTTCTTGTTGCAGATATGGATGAAGGAAAACTGAAAGAGAAGCTGGAAACGTGTTTGGAGGACAAACCGAAGAAAAGTGCTTTCTCGATTGGTCATCGTGGCGCTGCTTTAATGTTTCCAGAACATACGAAGGAATCTTATATAGCGGCAGCCCAGATGGGGGCTGGTGTGGTGGAGTGTGATGTCACATTTACCAAAGACAAGGCGCTTGTTTGTCGCCATTCCCAGAACGATCTTCACACCACGACAGATGTGTTAGCTCACCCGGATCTCGCTGCAAAATGCACGGTACCTTTCAAGCCGGCCAATCTGAAAACCGGCACGAAAGCGCAGGTTGAGTGTCGTACGACGGATTTCACTTTGGATGAATTTAAGCGTTTGAAAGGAAAAATGGATGGTGCAAATCCAATGGCGACAACACCTGAGGAATACATGAATGGTACGGCTGGCTGGCGCACCGATCTTTACAACAGTCGCGGCACTTTGATGACACACGCGGAGAGTATTGAGCTGTTCAAAACGCTTGGAGTGAAAATGACGCCGGAGCTAAAAAGCCCCGCTGTCGATATGCCGTATGATGGTTTTACACAACAAGATTACGCGCAAAAGATGATCGATGACTATAAAGAAGCCAGTGTGAAAGCATCTGATGTCTTTGCGCAGTCGTTCGATATTGAAGATGTGAAATACTGGATTGCTTCAGAGCCTGCTTTTGGTGAGCAAGCAGTGTTACTTGATGCGCGTATGTACAAAGACCGAACGTGGAAACCCACTTCAGAAGACATGAAAGCCCTTAAAGCGTCAGGTATTGAATTTATTGCTCCGCCGTTGTTTGCGCTAGTGTCGTTAGGCGATGAGGGCGAGATTGTTCCTTCTGATTACGCAAAACTGGCTAAGGATGCAGACTTGAAAATCATTGCTTGGACACTAGAGCGTTCTGGTCAGTTGAGCAATGGTGGCGGTTGGTATTATCAGTCGATAAAAGATGTGACCAACAACGATGGTGATGTCTTCAACTTATTGGATGTATTGGCTCAGGATGTTGGCGTTGTAGGCGTATTTTCTGATTGGCCAGCGACAACCACCTTTTATGCAAATTGCATGGGTATTAGATAAAAAAAGGGCCTCATCGACGGGTGTCATTGGGGCCCAAAGCTACAGCATTGCAACATCACTGAATCATTACGTGACGTCTTTAGCTTCGGTTCACTTCACTGACTCAACATTCTCTTTATCAATTTCTGCGAGCTTCATTGCGAACTGTACATAAGCTCTGCGCTCCTCGGCTGACAGGTGTCGATTAACCGCCAGGAAGGCAATGAAGCTATCCATGATGGGCTCCAAAAGGTCTTGTTCTTGAGTGTCGCAATCGATGTACCGTGGCAGGAGTTTGTGCATTTGGTTGAGCAGGCCGGGTTCGAGTTCGATCTCGTTGTCCATTTCTTCCGCTCGCGCTAATGCTGTCGCCACCTTGTTGAAGTTCGCCTTTTTGGTATCTGGCGTTTGGCTCTGACATTGACTGGCAATGAGCTCACTAAAACTTTGTATATGTCGGTTTAAAGCCTTTTCTGAGATATCGGCGTGTGCAGGCGTGAGAATGAATAGGGCTGAAAGAGCAACAAATAGGAAGATGTTAGGCATGAGCAACTCTTAATACTGCGATGTTGATAGTGACGTCGTGAGAGGTTTATTCCATCTTCCTGTTTTGGTGCCAAATGACCACCTTTTCGGGAGGGAATTTCGTATCAAAGTGTTTGCTGGAGTGAATTTTGGACTGAAGATCTCCATATGAGGAAAATAAATAGCGATATAAGCGATTGTTTTGTCGATTGATACCGTTATTAAAAAGTCGGGATTTCCCAATAATGGGCCCTCTTTAGTTTGGTAAGAGCGGGGAGGAGTGGCTTAGTAAATAGGTGAAGGTCCGTAAAGTAGTAATGGACAGAGTTATAGCCGATTACTAAGTAAACTGATGGGGATAGCGCATGATTGGTTGCGTTA
Organism: Grimontia sp. AD028; assembly: GCF_000973155.1. Lineage (NCBI taxonomy): Bacteria > Pseudomonadati > Pseudomonadota > Gammaproteobacteria > Vibrionales > Vibrionaceae > Grimontia > Grimontia sp. AD028. The sequence goes on from NZ_LASY01000003.1 coordinate 3,238, forward strand.
TTCCACCACATGGTTACAATCCCAATTCGATTCGGGTTCAGACATTTTGATTGGTACCAAAATTGGACCCTCAAGAATCTTTTCATTCTCGTGTATTCATCGCTCTCTAAGCTGAATACAAAAAATCCAAACAAGTGTTACTTCGTGTGTAACACCACTGTAAATAGGACAATATAATGCCTGTAATTACTCTTCCTGACGGTAGTCAACGTTCATTTGATAACCCAGTTTCTACTTACGACGTCGCTGCTGACATCGGTCCTGGTCTTGCTAAAGCATGTATCGCGGGTCGTGTTAACGGTCAACGCGTTGATGCGTGCGACCTGATTGAAAACGACGCGAATCTGGAAATCATCACTGCGAAAGACGAAGACGGTCTTGAGATCATTCGCCACTCTTGTGCTCACTTGCTGGGTCATGCGATTAAGCAGCTTTTCCCTGACGTGAAAATGGCGATCGGTCCAACCATCGACAGCGGTTTCTATTACGACGTTGACCTTGACCGTTCTCTGACTCAAGAAGACCTGGATGCGATTGAAAAGCGCATGAAGGATTTGGCGAAAACCAAATACCAGGTCATCAAGAAGAACGTGAGCTGGCAGGAAGCGCGTGATGCTTTTGAATCACGTGGCGAACCTTACAAGATGGAAATTCTGGATGAAAACGTATCTCGCGATGATCGTCCAGGCCTTTACCATCACGAAGAATACATCGACATGTGTCGTGGTCCGCACGTACCGCACATGGGTTTCTGCCAAAACTTTAAAATCCTGAACGTTGCTGGTGCATACTGGCGCGGTAACAGCGATAACAAGATGCTGCAACGTATCTACGGTACGGCTTTCAACGACAAGAAAGAACTGAAAGCTCACCTGCAGCGTTTGGAAGAAGCCGCAAAACGTGACCACCGTAAACTGGGCAAGCAGCTTGACCTTTACCACATGCAACAAGAAGCACCGGGTATGGTGTTCTGGCATCACAACGGTTGGGTTGTTTTCCGTGAACTGGAAACTTTTGTTCGTGCAAAACTGAACGAATACGATTACCAGGAAGTGAAAGGTCCGCTGATCATGGACCGTGTTCTGTGGGAACGTTCTGGTCACTGGGACAAGTACGCTGACTACATGTTCACCACTCAATCTGAGAACCGTGAATACGCACTGAAGCCAATGAACTGCCCTGGCCACGTTCAGATCTTCAACCAAGGTTTGAAATCTTACCGTGACCTGCCACTGCGTATGGCTGAATTCGGCAGCTGTCACCGTAACGAGCCATCAGGCGCGCTGCACGGCCTGATGCGTGTTCGTGGTTTCACGCAAGATGACGCACACATTTTCTGTACCCCAGAGCAGGTGCAACAGGAAGTGACGTCTTGTATCAAGATGGTTTACGACACTTACCAGACTTTCGGTTTCGACGAGATCGTGGTTAAGCTGTCTACCCGTCCTGAAATGCGTGTAGGTTCTGATGAAATGTGGGATCGCGCTGAGAAAGCACTGGCTGAAGCACTGGAATCTATGGACATTAAGTTCGAGATTCTGGAAGGCGAGGGTGCATTCTACGGTCCTAAGATTGAATTTACTTTGCATGACTGTTTGGATCGTGCGTGGCAGTGTGGTACTGTGCAGCTCGATTTTGCTCTGCCTGAGCGTTTGGGCGCAACGTACGTTGGCGAAGACAACGAACGTCACACCCCAGTAATGATTCACCGTGCGATTCTGGGTTCACTGGAACGTTTTATCGGTATTCTGATTGAAGAATACGCGGGTCATTTCCCAAGCTGGTTAGCTCCACAACAAGCTGTAGTGATGAACATTACCGACAATCAAGCGGAATATGTTCAGGAAGTAGCGAAAAAACTGCAAAAAGCAGGATTTAGAGCGTCTGCAGACTTGAGAAACGAGAAGATTGGCTTTAAAATCCGCGAACACACTTTGAAGCGCGTACCTTATATGTTGGTTTGTGGCGACCAGGAAATGGAAGCTGGCGAAATCGCGGTACGTACACGCAAAGGTAAAGACTTGGGTAAATATAAAATTGACGAATTCGTTTCTCTGCTCGAGAACGAAGTTCGCACCCGAACTCTTAATATTTTGGAGGATTAAGGTATTAAAGGCGCAAGAAAAGTCCCGGCTAAACAAAATGCTCACCGTCTTAACGAAGAACTTCGTGGTCTGCGTGAAGTACGTCTGACTGGTATTGATGGTGACCAGCTTGGTATTGTTTCATATGATGAAGCGATTAAAGCGGCAGAAGATGCTGGTGTTGATCTGGTAGAAATTAGCCCTAATGCCGAGCCGCCAGTATGTCGTGTGATGGACTACGGTAAGTTCATCTACGAAAAGAGTAAGGCTGCGAAAGAGCAGAAGAAAAAGCAAAAGATTGTCCAGATCAAGGAAGTTAAATTCCGTCCTGGAACCGATATTGGCGACTATCAGGTAAAACTACGCAACCTGGTTCGCTTTATTGAAGAGGGTAACAAGGTCAAGGTTACTATCCGTTTCCGTGGTCGCGAAATGGCGCACCAGGATATCGGTGTTGACGTTCTGAACCGACTGAAGGAAGACACTGCTGAAATCGCTTCAGTAGAAAGTTTCCCTTCAAGAATTGAAGGTCGTCAAATGATCATGGTTCTTGCCCCTAAGAAGAAGTAATTTCGGCATACAAGTAACGAGAGGCTATGCCTTCGGGCATAGCCTCTTTGTTCGCCAAATTACACTGTTATTAATTGCATACAATGCGGAGTTATTCATCATGCCTAAGATGAAAGCAAACAAAGGCGCTGCTAAGCGTTTCAAGAAAACTGGTGGCGGTTTCAAGTTCAAGCACGCAACTAAGCGTCACATCCTGACTAAGCGTACTACTAAGAACAAACGTCAACTGCGTCCTAACTCAATTCTGCCTAAGTGCGAAATGGGTGCAGTTGCGCGTATGCTTCCATACGCATAATTTTCTTAGTATTTTTAACGAATTAGTTTAGGAGAGACATAATGCCTCGCGTAAAACGTGGTGTACAAGCTCGTGCACGTCATAAGAAAGTTCTGAAACAAGCTAAAGGTTACTACGGTGCACGTTCACGTGTTTACCGCGTAGCTTTCCAAGCAGTAACTAAAGCTGGTCAATACGCTTACCGTGACCGTCGTCAGAAGAAACGTCAATTCCGTCAACTGTGGATTGCACGTATCAACGCTGCGGCTCGTCAAAACGGTATGTCTTACAGCCGTTTCATCAACGGTCTGAAGAAAGCGTCTATCGAAATCGATCGTAAGATCCTGGCTGATATCGCTGTATTCGACAAAGCTGCATTCTCTGTTCTGGTAGAGAAAGCGAAAGCTGCTCTGTAATTTATTACAGAATAGACTTTGTGAGAAAGGGGAGCTTCGGCTCCCCTTTTTCTATTCTAAATCCCGACAGTTAATTCGCTGTGCAAGATGGAATTAGCTCCCAAGGCGAGTTTTCGTAAAGCCCCGGTATTTGCTGGGTTGTCCACCATTTCGCCTGATAGTTTTCTCCCCCATACGTGACAACACTACCTTCAACATATGTTGTATATACATTCCAATCGTCTTTGGGGCATAAGGTCAGCGGCTCAGGGTTTTTCATCCAATCAATGATTTCAATGTGGCTGACAAACCGCACTTCAGATTTTGATAATGCGTACTCGATAAATTTGGAGAGGGCAGCTTGGCGGCTTTGGGTGTCCGAACCCGGCATTCCATATTGTTCTTGTCCATTCACCAACCCATAGAAGCCGGAATGTAATCCCAAAACCAAAGGTGCTCTGTTTCCTTTCAAACGTAAATCCAGGTTATAGGCATAAATGGCAAACACCTCATCTCCTGAGAGTCCAGCTGCGCCCCAAGCTGGCTCGGAGTATAGGTTCCAGTCGAAGTTGTCACCTTTACCAGATTCACGGTCAAACCAAGGCACGCGCTTGGCTATCTTGTCTCTCAAAGAATAATCAATGCCATATTCCGATGTCAGATTATCTGGTGGTACGATCAATGTGTGTGCAGGAACTTCCCACAAACCTGAATAGTTGGCTATTTGCGGCTTCCAACCACCATTAACGGCAATATCATGCTCTGGACTGCCGTTCTCAAGAGTGTATGGCCAGTAATTGTTGGTTCCGTCATGAGCGGGTGTTATGCCTGCGGGAAAGCTGACGTCGTATGCTATACCGTTTTGAATGACTGCCTTTAACGTGTTGTCATTGTAGGTAAGAAAAGGCGCTCGGAATCCATGTGCTTCTTCAATACCTATACCGCCATCTTCAACAGCGGAGGTGAGAAACTGATTACAGAGTGTCACTTCTTGCTGCCAAGCTTCTTGAGTCATCCAACTGTCCAAGGGATTCCAGTTCACCTTGTCATCCGGGTGTGTTTCGGTGTGATTTCCAATGTCATGGCCCGCTTGGTGGGCGCGTCGCCATAAGTTCAAGACATCTTCGTTTTCCCTAGATTGGCCGCAAAGCATAAAGAATGACGCGGTAAGATTGCGATTAGCATGTTTGTCCATGCCATTAGGATTTTTGTGAGAGGCCAGGGTATCGAGAACCCACTTAAGACCCTCTAAGTCGTTGTTATCATCAAAGCCTAGCGAGACGAACATAGGCGTTTTTGCAGTATCAATCGGTGATAATTGAGAGGGTGGGTAAGCATTTTCCATTGCGAGTACTTGTGCTGACATAACTAGTGGAAGAAAAAGCGAGTAACTGGTTTTTTTACCAGTAATGTGCCAACTGAATTTTGCCATTGTATTGTCCTATTTTTAGCTTCTACGTTATTGAATGTGAGCAAGAGCTCATCCACTAGAAAATACATACTCGGGCCTGATTTCTACGACATCTTGTACGTGCTGTTATCAAAGTTTGACTGTAACGATAGCGGAGGCTGTAAGTTGCATTCAGCGCAGAACAGATATTGGTATTTGATCGCACTAAGTGGTGAATCAATAAGCAATTTTCTGAATCAATTGCGTTGCCATGGGCTTGAATCTGGGTAAATTCACGTCGTTGAAAAATATCAGGTGATAAAATCGCCGACGATTTAGTCATGACCGCCATTAAACGGCTATTTCAGATTGGATTTGAGGCGCGGTTTATTTACTATGTACCGTTACGTCTTATACCAATTCTCAGAGCGTGATCTGCCAATGCGAATTCGCACTGGAAAGACGGATTCTGCTACGAGAATTGGTATATCTTTTACTCCCCCGTAGGACACTGCCTAGACAGGCAGATGAGGAAACGATGCAACAACTAGAAGAGATTCTATCCAACGCAACGGCTGCTATCGAAGCAGTTGATTCAGTTGCGGCTCTGGATGAGGTACGTGTTAAGTACCTGGGCAAAAAAGGTGAGCTGACCCTCCAGCTTCAGCAGTTGGGCAAACTTCCGCCGGAAGAGCGCCGTGAAGCGGGTGCAAGCATCAACAAAGCAAAGCAAGCAGTTCAACAAGCGCTGACCGAGCGTAAAGTTGCACTGGAAAGTGCAGAGCTTGAAGCGAAGCTGGCAGCTGAGACCATTGATGTGACTCTGCCTGGCCGTCGTATCGAGAACGGTGGCATTCATCCTGTAACCCGCACTATCGAACGTATCGAAAGCTTCTTTGGTGAGCTTGGCTTTAGCGTTCAAACAGGCCCAGAAATCGAAGACGCATTCCACAACTTCGATGCTCTGAACATTGCGGAAGACCACCCAGCGCGTACTGATCACGACACTTTCTTCTTCAACCCGGATCTGATGCTGCGCACGCACACTTCAGGTGTTCAAATCCGTACGATGGAAAACAACCAGCCGCCACTGCGCTTTATCGCACCGGGCCGTGTTTACCGTAACGACTACGACCAGACTCACACCCCAATGTTCCATCAGGTCGAGGGTATGCTGGTTGACGAAAACGTAAACTTTGCACAGCTGAAAGGCATCCTGAACGACTTCCTGTGTAACTTCTTCGAAGAAGATCTGGAAGTACGTTTCCGTCCGTCATACTTCCCATTCACTGAGCCTTCAGCAGAAGTTGATGTTAAAGGCAAAAACGGCAAATGGCTGGAAGTACTGGGCTGCGGTATGGTTCACCCGAACGTACTGCGTTCTGTTGGCATTGACCCAGAAAAATACTCAGGTTTTGCATTCGGTATGGGCGTAGAGCGTCTGACCATGCTGCGCTACGGCGTAAACGACCTGCGTGCGTTCTTCGAGAACGATCTGCGTTTCCTGAAACAATTCAAGTAAGCATTGGGGTAATTGATAAATGAAATTCAGTGAATCCTGGCTTCGCGAGTGGGTTAATCCTGCAGTAAACAGCGAAGAACTGGCACACCAAATCACCATGGCAGGTCTGGAAGTCGACGACATTGAAGCTGTTGCAGGTGAGTTTACCGGCGTTGTTGTTGGTGAAGTGGTTGAGTGTGGCCAGCACCCTGATGCAGACAAATTGCGTGTTACTAAAGTGAACGTTGGCGGTGAAGAGCTGCTGGACATCGTTTGTGGTGCACCGAATTGCCGTCTTGGCCTGAAAGTAGCCGTAGCGACAGTTGGCGCTGTGCTGCCAGGCGACTTCAAAATTAAGAAAGCAAAACTGCGCGGTCAGCCATCTCACGGCATGCTGTGTTCGTTCTCTGAGCTGGGTATTGACGTCGAGTCAAATGGCATCATGGAACTGCCTGCGGATGCAGTGATTGGTACTGATTTCCGTGAGTTCCTGAAGCTGAACGACGTGACTATCGATGTAGACCTGACTGCAAACCGTGCTGACTGTCTGAGCATCAAAGGTCTGGCACGTGAAGTAGGCGTTCTGAACCGTGGCGAAGTATGTCAGCCAGCGTTCGAGAAAGTCACTCCGGCAATCGACGACAAAATCTCTGTTGCGATCGAAGCGCCAGCAGCGTGTCCACGTTACCTGGGCCGTGTGGTTCGTAACGTTAACGTTAAAGCGGCCACACCACTGTGGATGCAAGAAAAACTGCGTCGCAGCGGTATCCGTTCTATCGACCCAATTGTAGATATCACTAACTACGTGATGCTGGAACAAGGTCAGCCAATGCACGCATTTGATCTGGCGAAGATCGAAGGTGGCATCGTTGCACGTATGGCGAAACCAGGTGAAAAACTGGTTCTGCTGGACGGCAATGAAGCTGAGCTGAACGAAAATACGCTGGTTATTGCTGACCATAATAAAGCGCTGGCGATTGCAGGTATTTTCGGTGGTCAGGATTCTGGCGTAAATGCAGAAACCACGACTGACGTTCTGTTGGAAGCAGCATTCTTTGCACCAGACGCAATCCGCGGTCGTGCACGTAGCTATGGCCTGCACACTGATTCTTCACACCGCTTCGAGCGTGGTGTTGATTCAACGCTGCAAAACTACGCGATGGAGCGTGCTACTCAGCTGCTTATCGATATCTGCGGTGGTGAAGCAGGTGAAATCGTAGGTCAGGAGTCTGAAGAGCACCTGCCTAAAGCGAACACCATTGCATTGCGTCGTACCAAGCTGGACAACCTGCTGGGTCACCACATTTCTTCTGAAGATGTGGTAGAGATCCTGAGCCGTCTTGGCTGTGAAGTTGAAACGACTGAGCAAGGTTGGACTGCGAAAGCGCCTTCATGGCGTTTCGATATGGCGATTGAGCAAGACTTGATTGAAGAAGTTGGCCGTATCTATGGCTACGACAACATTCCAAACCAAGCGCCTGTAGCCTCACTAAACATGAACGAGCACAAAGAAGCCAATCAGCCTCTGAAACGTGTTCGTGATCTGCTGGTTGATCGTGGTTACCACGAAGCAATTACTTATAGCTTTGTTGAGCCAAACCAACAGAAACTGATTGTGCCAGACGTAGAGCCATTGATTCTGCCGAACCCAATTTCAGCAGACATGTCAGCCATGCGCCTGAGCCTTTGGACTGGCTTACTGAATACCGTTGCTTACAACCAAAAACGTCAGCAGCCACGTGTTCGTCTGTTTGAAGCAGGTCTTCGCTTTATCCCTGAACAAGCCGCAGAAAACGGTATGCGTCAGGAAATGATGTTGGCAGGAGTGATTGCAGGCCCTCGTTCAGAAGAGCACTGGGACATCGCAACCAACACCGTCGATTTCTTCGACCTGAAAGGCGATCTCGAAGCGATTTTGGAGCTGACTGCAAACGAGCTGAGCTACAGCTTTAAAGCTGCTAAGCATCCAGCACTGCACCCGGGTCAATCAGCAGCAATTGAAGTCGATGGCAAAGTCGTGGGCTACATCGGTACGGTTCATCCTGAACTTGAGCGTAAGTTTGGCCTGAACGGCCGCACCATCGTATTCGAAATCGAATGGTCAGCGATTAACACTCGAGTCATTCCAGAAGCGGTTGTTATCTCCAAGTTCCCGGCTAACCGCCGTGACATCGCAGTGATTGTTGCTGACGACGTTGAGTCAGAGGCTGTGGTTCGTGCTTGTTTGGAAACCGATAATGCACTGATCACCGGTTCTAAGCTGTTTGACCTTTACAAGGGCAAGGGCGTAGAAGACGGCAAGAAGAGTTTGGCTATCGCTTTGAGCCTGCAATCCACTGAGCGCACCTTGGAAGAAAGTGATATTTCTGAGGCGGTTGCATCGGTTGTAGCATTGCTTGGCGAGAAATTTGGCGCGCATCTTCGCGACTAATTACAAATTTATTAATAAAAAAGCAGCCCAATGGCTGCTTTTTTTATGTCTAAAAGTTCTAACACGTATCATTCTGATAAATCTATGTTTTATCATAATCTTAACAAGTCTCGACTTGCAAACGATTAAAACCCCAGTAAAAACATCACTTAATGACTATATTCACAATATCGTGTCTCAGTTTTTATGCATGACTCGAGAATGAAAAGCTCATAAACAGAGCACTGTTCTAAATAATGATATGGAAAAAAGTTGGCGCAAATCAGCCAGTTGGCTTACACTGTTCGATAGTTGCTGCTGGAGATTATGCTGCCCGACGAAGGAGCAAGTGAATAATTTCTTCGCAGTGCAATCGTGGTGTAGATACGACGTATCACATTTGTGTTCAACATTTCTTGAGGGAATGACCTATGGCGCTCACCAAGGCCGATTTGGCTGAGAACCTGTTTGAGAACGTCGGGATGAGCAAGCGGGACGCCAAGGAAACTGTCGAAGCGTTTTTCGAAGAAGTTCGTAAAGCGTTAGAAAGTGGCGAACAAGTCAAATTGTCTGGCTTCGGAAATTTTGATCTTCGTGACAAGAACGAACGTCCTGGCCGTAACCCAAAGACGGGCGAAGATATTCCTATCACGGCGCGTCGCGTTGTTACGTTCCGTCCGGGCCAAAAACTGAAGGCACGTGTCGAAAAAGCCAAAGTAGACAATTAATCGTCGTACGAGAGTTTTCCAAAGAACCGTGGTTATTTAACCGCGGTTTTTTATTGCCTGTAAGTTAGGGGCTTCGGCATTTTCGCATGGCGATATAGGCGTCTAATTGCGTTTGTTATCAGAGTGTTTAATTTGTATATTGGGGGTCAGATACGAGAAGAACACATAAAACAAAATAATCAAAAAGGACAGCTTGAAATGGATAGTCAACTCTCCGGGGGCTTTCTAAAGCACACGTTATATCCACCCAGCAATTTCATCCCTAGCAGCATAACTCTTTCTAACGGTGTCAACGTCAGCCATAACGCAATTGGTGTTGTTGAAATCACGCCACCAATGGCTGATAAAGCCATTGTGATCTCTTCAGGTATTCATGGTGATGAAACCGCACCTATCGAACTGGTCGACGATTTGGTCTCCAGCGTTCTAGATGAAGCCTACGTGCCTACATCACGTTTACTGTTTATCATTGCCCATCCTGATGCCATTCACGCACACACACGCTTTATAGAAGAAAACCTCAACCGTTTGTTTGCGGGTATAAACCCTGAAAGAAACAAAGAGTGTGAAATGGCCAATGAGCTACAGGCGCAAGTTCAGTCTTTTTTTGAAAAGGGTAGTGAAGAGCCTTGGCATTTTGATCTGCACAGCGCAATCAGAGCGTCTCAGCATTATATGTTTGGTGTTGTACCGGCTTCGTCGAAAGCCACTGATATCAGACCGCTGGTCAACTTCTTAAAAGCGTCTCACATGGATGCAGTCATGTTGAGCCGCACTCCATCATCGACATTTAGCTGGTTCAGTGCCGAAAAATTTGGCGCATTGGCAGCGACTTTTGAGATGGGGCGAGTAGCTCGTCTGTATGAAAACAACATGGAAGAATTTGTGCCACTGCGAGACGCTTTAGTCGCATTAATGTGTGGTAAGGCTTTGCCTGCACCTTCTGCTGTGAAAAGCTTCTCAAGTTATAAAGTGACGCGAACTATCACCAAGACTGATACCGCTTTTAATCTGGCATTCAGTGATGATGCTGCAAACTTTACCTATTTTGCAGAAGGGGCGCAGTTAGCAGAGGAAAACGGTACCGTTTATTCAGCGATCGCTGGCGGTGAGGCGGTGGTGTTTCCAAATTCAAAGGTAGCGATAGGGCAGCGTGCAGCTCTATTAGTTCAACCGTTTGAACCTGATCTTTCTAAGCCGCTCTACGTCAATGTGGAACGCGATCCGGGGCCTGTCGCCTTAAGTTAGCGCTTTTCATTTTCATCTGTTCTATGTATGGTTGGCGGCAATCGCGATTAAAACCCGAAAACCATGCATTTACTTCAACTTGTCCAGCGTCGGGAAAGGCGCTGGCATGCCGCACTTATCACTTCACTTTGCCTTCTCACGGTTAGTGCGTTCGTTTCCTTGTCCGTTGGTGAAATCTGGATATCTCCTTTTTCTGTCAGTTCGCAACTCGAGCAGCAACTTCTTGTTGAATTGCGTGTTCCGCGAGTTATTGCAGCGGTTGTCATTGGTGCCTCGCTGGCGGTTTCCGGTGGGGTATTGCAAGTGTTGCTTGGTAATCCACTGGCAGAGCCCGGGGTGTTGGGTATATCAGGCGGGGCGAGCCTTGCTTTAGTTGTTGTGCTGTTTCTCTTTCCCGCACTGGCCACGCCTTATGGGTTAATGGGTGCCGCTATGTTGGGAGCATTGGCATTTACGGCGATTTTGGTCATGTTGGCCAGAAAGCGGACGATGTCGACAGCAAGGTTGCTTTTGATCGGCGTCGCGCTCGGGATCTTATCTGGTGCGATTGTCACTTGGGCGTTTTATTTCAGTTCCGACCTTAACTTACGTCAGTTGATGTATTGGTTGATGGGAAGCTTGTCAGGTGTTCACTGGCCCCAACTGACATTGACTATCATTGTTGTCCCTTCGCTTATCTGGCTCTGTTTCCAGGGTAAAAAGCTTGATTTGATGATGCTTGGTGAAATGCAGGCCAAGCAACTAGGTCTGGATACAGACGCCTTAAGATGGCGTTTGATCCTTTTAGTGAGCCTTCTGGTTGGGGCATCTGTGGCGATGGCTGGCGTGATAGGTTTTGTTGGTCTTGTTGTGCCGCACTTTCTGCGTCTTTGGCTGGGAACGGAAAACAAATTCCTGCTACCACTTGCTGCGATTTCCGGCGCTGCTTTGATGTTAATTGCTGACACAATAGGTCGAATGGCAATCGCTGAAGCTGAGCTACCCGTGGGCGCCGTAACAACGACCATTGGCGCCCCTCTGTTTATCTGGATGCTGTTGAGGCGCATATGATCATTGCAAGAAACATTGCGTTGGGGACGCGCCTGTTACCGCTTAACTTCCGAGCAGAAAAGGGAGAAATTGTTCATCTGTTGGGGGCAAATGGTAGCGGGAAAAGTACACTCCTCGAACTTCTATCCGGTTTAATTGAAGGGCAGGGTGATATTGAACTGAATGGCAAGGACATGCGAAAAATTGAAAGCATGTCTCTCGCACGCCAGCGTGCTTATCTTAGTCAGCAACAGAAGCCCGCTTTTGCAATTGGTGTTTACCAATATTTAAGCCTTAGCCTGTCTGCTATCCATCAATTGGACCCCTCAGCCGCTGAGCGAGCTGTCGTTGACGTTTGCGAGGTATTGGGCATTGCAGACAAGTTGAATCGCAGTACAGACCAGCTTTCTGGTGGTGAATGGCAGCGTGTCCGTCTGGCTGGTGTGTGTTTGCAGATATGGCCGGATATCAACCCTGAAGGAAAACTACTGATACTTGATGAGCCCGCCACTGCGCTCGATATTGCCCAGCAAAGCGTGATGTACCAAATCGTCAGGAATATAGCAGACAAAGGTATCGCGGTAGTGATGTCTAATCATGACATCAACCGGACACTATCCGATGCAGACCGAGTCGTGTTACTGAAGCATGGTCATATCGTTGCCCAAGGTGAACCGGCAAAGGTTATGGATGTTTCTAAATTAGAGGAGACCTTTGGTACAAGGCTCAAACGAGTAGAAGTGGATGGTCAGATTCTTATGTTGAGTCAATAGACTGCATCATTCAACGGAGGGATTTTAATCCGTTTCAATTGGTTCAGTGTCCAGCATTGGTGCTTGAATAATGCAGCTGTATATCTGTAATCGAGTGGCTTGCCGCTTTACTGCTTAGTAACCTCCAATTTCGCTTTAATAAATAGCGCGTGATCCAGGTAAAGTAGTTCTGCTGTTTTTCGAATAACGGAATCCTCCAGTGGGTCAACCTTGCCGTCTGCATACGCGACTTCCCACATCGCCTTGACTAAATCGTACCGTTGGCTCTGCTCTAACTGTCGCAGTTTGTCTGTATAGTCATAGAGCGATACGGAGTGTTGGCTATCCTTTTGTGCTTCTTCGACTAGGGTGTTTGCCTCATCTTGCTTAATGTCTAGTAGCGAGCAGAGTAGGCTGACTTTGGCGGCTTCTTCTCTGGGGTCTAGTTGGTGATCTGCACCAGCCACTTCGCACAGTAGTCCCGCCATTGCTCGCTGATAGCGCATTTCATTTGAAGTGGCGCTACCACCTTCTTCCGAAAATACTTCTTTTAAAATAGAAGACAGTTTTGAAAACATAGCCGTCGTTCCTCGTGATCTTTTGTCTAATCAAAGAGTACGCGACAAGGAAACGTGATGTAAACCGTATTTACAAAGCGAGTTTGAAAGACGCTCCTCAGTGAATCGCATAAGGAGCGTCAGTAACGTTAAGCGAGGGTCAGTTGAAGAGTCACTTCAGCACCAGTCACAAGACGAGATACAGGACATTTCTGCTTGGCAATTGAGCCTAATTCTTGAAGTAAGCTGTCTTCCAGGCCATCTGCAGACACTTCAGATTCCAATTCAATAAGCGTGATTTTGGGGCCATCCTCATCACCTAAGTGAACTTTGGCTTGTGTAGAAATGGTTGGAACCAGACCTTTTTCTGATAGAAGGGCAGAAAGGAACATAGAGTAGCATCCAGCGTGAGCTGCACCTATCAGTTCTTCAGGGTTCGTGCCTTCACCATGTTCAAATCGGGAAGCGAAAGTAAACGGCCCAGTAACATCACCGTATTTCATTACGCCTTTACCTGACTTTAAGGTTCCTTCCCATACTGCATTGGCTTTTTGTGTTGGCATTATTTTCTCCTTGTTTGAATTTACCCAGTCAAGTGGTAGTAACGGGGCAATAACCTACTGACTTTATTGTGCAGTAGAATTTTTCCAGAGCAGGGGAGCGGTAACAACAAATGAAATATTGTTCGCGGAGAGAGAAAAAATAGGTTGGAAAGGAATAAAAAAATGCGCGCCATTAGACGCGCAAAGTAGTATTGGCAGACGACCGCACTACAAAACCGATTTCGGACTCAGTGTGCTCTATTTCGCCATAATTCTTTAGGATTTATTTTCTCACTATAAAGACATTATCCTAAAGTCGTAGAAGTCGTTCTCAGCATTGATGAACAGCCTTCTTAGGTATAGCGTATATTCATACCGGCTAAATTAGAGATTGTAAAAAATGAAATCGTCTGCGGTGAAGTTTTCAACTTGTGAGTTATTGAAAATGATGGTGTGGTTTTCACTGACCTGAATTTCAACGGTAGGCCCTGACTGATTAAAAGCAAGATCTTGAAAATCAGTGGCGATATTAAAAAGCACCACCTTGTCTGTTCCCTGTTCAAAATCCACGATACGATCTGTGCTTTCTTCGGTGTCTAACAACCTTGTAAACATAAAATAGTCACTACCTTCACCGCCAAAGTAAAAATCTGACCCGCTAGTGCCAACCAAATAATCTTCGCCGCTATTTCCGTAAAGTCTATCGTTTCCAATGCCTCCAGTGATGACATCACTTCCTTCACCACCTAAAAGTAAATTATCGCCGGCAAAACCGATCAACATGTCATCTCCAGAGCCTCCGCGTATGACATCATCACCTGCACCGCCATAAATCATGTCGTTGCCAGCACCGCCGATCAGCATGTCGCTGTCGCCTTGTGTTGCAAGAACACTTAGAAATTCGGGGTTTTCGACAATAAAGTTTTGTACTTCAAACAAAGCATATTGGATATCTTCGATTGAAAAGTCGCTTAAATCACGCGACTGAACGGACTCGTAAAGTGCAACCAGCGCTTGTTGGACCGCTTCACTGTTAAGATCGATGTAGTCTTCAATAGGTATGTCATCACCCAGGATCAGGTCGTTGCCGCCAAAACCTACAATAGTATCCTGGCCATCCAAACCATTAATAAATCCGTCACCGTTACCACCATTGAGTGTGTCGTCTTCGTTCGTACCAAGTTTTAGATAATCAAATTCAATTCCATATACTGTTGTCATTTTTTAATCTCCTAAAAGGCAAATCTGAATATCGACGAAAGAGAAACTCCACTTCATTGTATTTGCCCGTGGATAATAAAATGTTTCAGTTCGCTGACTTTATGCTGTAAATGGCCTTCTGAAACAATTGAAAGATATGTGAGAACGCGATTTTTAATAATGAGAAAGAATTAGTCATCCATATAAGTGGCGGATTGGAATCGTTTTTTCTTATTTTTCTTTCAATAGTTCAACTAACATGAATTGTGAAAATTGAACCAAGGTTAAATATTCATCATCGGTTAATTACTGTGTCAATAACATCAGTTAATTTCGACGGTTGCCCGAGCGCTTATTCAAAAAGGTCGGGCATCACTACCTTAATCAATGAGGAAAAGATGATGAAGGACCTCAAGTTAAAGATTTTGCTATTGCTCTCTTTCCTGATCTTAACAGGATGTATGAACGAGAAAGTCACCATTGCGGCGTTCAATCTCTCATTTGATCGCGCCACTTTTGAGCAACTCCAGAATGAAATGGCAACCTCACAAGAAGAGCAGGATGTGCTTGTTGCTGCGTATGTTGAAGACAAAGATGGGATGAGTGATGAAAACAAAGCGAAAGCGGAGAAAGTGATCCAAATCCGTAACGTCGCAGCAATCATCCAGCAAAACCGACCGGATATCCTGATGATGGGCGAATTCAACAATGAAGGATATGGGCAGGATCTCAGTGCCTTGCATGGCTTTCAGAATAACTACCTGTCAATAGGACAAAGCCTGAACAGTATTGATGGAGGAGACGTACTTAAGCCTATTTCATATCCCATCATAGAAAGCTTTTCTACCAATACCGGCCTGAACAGTGGATTGGATTTAGACAACAATGGCAATGCAGGCCAGTTGCCTGGTGATGCATGGGGCTTCGGTTTTTATCATGGTCAGTATGCGTTTGCTGTTATGTCCAAGTTCGGTATCAAGAAGAACAAGGTAAGAACATTCCAAACCTTCAAATGGAAAGATCTGCCCACTGCGAGTATTCCAACCATTACTAACTGTGACGATGAGAACAACCCAATTCCTGAAGGACTGGCTTGCGGTGACAACTGGTACACCGATGCGGAATGGGAACAAGTAAGATTGTCTTCAAAAAATCATGTTGATCTTCCCTTAGTCATTCCTACGCCCTATGGCAAAGAGATTGTGCACCTTCTGTTGTCACATCCCACACCGCCTGTGTTCGACACCGTGACGCAAAATAACAAGCTACGGAACCGTGATGAAATTCAGTTTTGGATTGATTACATCAATGGCGAGAAGTTTATCTACGACGACAGCGGCAAAAAGGGAGGGTTGAAGAAGAATGTACACTTTGTCGTTATGGGAGATTTAAATGCCGATCCTGAAGCGGGTGATGGTGTTCGAGACACTATCGCTGGGCTGCTTGAACATCCACGAGTCAATCAATCAGCGACAGTGGGGGAGTTTGTACCAACAAGCACTGGCGCTTTAGAGGAAGCAATTGATGCTCCATTTCCTGAACGTGTTACCAGCACCTTTGGACTTCGCGTTGACTATGCGTTTCCGTCTTCAATGCTGAAAGTAGAAGACTCCGGCGTATATTGGCCAGCGAGCGGTGAACCAGGGCGGCTACTGATGAATGACGATCGTGTGGGGCGATTTGGCAACGGCAAAGATATTTCTTCGGATCACCGGATGGTTTGGTACACACTGGAACTGTACTGAACGAGTGATGAATGATGATAAAGCCGGGCGAAAGTCTGGCTTTTCTTTTTTCGATTGGGGCGTGTTTAGCGGGATGAAAGAGGATGAACACGTTGCCACTCTTTTTCAGAAGAATGGCAACGCTTTTGGAAAGTTAGAATTGTTTCGGTGCAAAGCCAGTAACGACTTCCAGTTTCAACTCTTTACCCAGTTTAGTCAGTGGGTGAACGACAACTAGGCCACGAACTGATTTCTTCAGCTTACCCATGTCTGCTTGTTCTTGTTTGGTGATTTCACGGGAGAAAGGCATATCCAACAGTGCCTTACGCTCTTTATTCAGAGTAAAGCTTTGTTTGTGCGTGAGTTGGCTGATTTTCTTATTCAAATCTTCAATGTCGTTGGTGAACTTAGTCACCATCACATCGTCACCACGAGACTTAGCAGCATCAAGTTTGACTTGGCTTTTGTTCAAACGGTTTTTCAGTTGTTGTAGTTCTTGTTTAATGCTCATGGTAATCGACCACTCAGATTGACTTGGGCGCGGAGTGTATCACAGGCAAAGCAAGATGGTAATGACAATTCCAGAAGCGAAATCGGCACCTTTTCGGTGCCGTGCGTTTCCATAAGCGAGGAGGCTCAGAAATCTTCCTGAATCACTCTTTCAATGTTTCTTTCCGCCAGTGCAGCAATGGTGAGTGAAGGATTTGCGCCTCCGGTGTTACCCGGAATCAGTGAACCATCCATCACGTAGAGGCCGGAGTGATTTTTTACCCGCCCAAACAAATCCGTCGCTTTGCCAATTTCCATACCACCAACCGGGTGAGCGCCCGTGAAAATAACATCGTCAAATCCTGGCGCTCCAAGCTTCTGCCAATTAACCCAAGCCATCTTGTTGTTTACTGCACGAACAGCGTTGGTGGCGTCTGCTTCCAGCGTTTTAGGGTAATGCAACACCGCATCGTCTTTTGCGGCGTCGTAATAGAAGTAACCTCGGTTTGTGAAGTCTGCGGTCACTGCCAATGTCATGGAAACCCCAACTTCTGCGATAGCAGCGTTGGCCCAGTTTTCTGCGACAATTGGGCTTTGACCCGTGTTTGTCACGTAAATCGCTGAAGGGGACGGTGAGGCTTGAGGGCCGCCTTGTGGCAGGCCAAACCAAGATTGACGGAAAGCCATCCGGTTTCCGTTGTCGCCCCAGTTCTTACCGACGAAATCGTTCAGCTCCGGAAGTGTTCCTTTCGCTTTCGCACGGACCAGCATTCTTGGGGTGTGATAAGCGCCAGCCGCCATAATGAGTTTGTCGCAGGTGACTGTTTTTGAGTTGATTACCTCACCATACGGGTTGTATTCGACCACGTCTAATTCGTAAATATCGCCGTTCGGCCGAATTTCTCTCACTTCATGATTGTGGTGAACGGTGACATTCCCCGTCGCTTCCGCCATCGGAATGTAGTTTTGATCCAAACTGTTCTTACAACCATTGCTGTTACCGAAGTTCGTTAGGCCAATGGTGCTGGAAGGTAACGAGTGTCCGGTTAATTCGTCTCTTACTGTCCCCCAGTTCCAGTTTCCATCAATTTTGTAGGACCGATAGCCCGCTCTCGCGGCTTCTCTGTCCCAATCCCTGCAGTGTTTAAATGGCAGACTGTTGTATATGTCGTCCGGCATTTGGGAGAAATTGAGCACTGATTTCACCCGTGGGTAATAAGTGTTCACCATGTCGCTGTAAGAAATATCTGAGGGGAACAGGCGTTCAAAGTATGCCCGCTTTGGAACCGCTTTCACGCCGGTGTAAATGACAGATCCGCCACCCACTGCGGTGCCAAGAAGAAGGTCAGAACCGCCTGTATAGTTCTCTCCCGGTCTGTCGATGATATTCAACACGCCACAGAAGTTATCAATGGCCTTTGAATCGATAGCATTGAAGAAAGGAAGTCGGTATGTCAGCGCAGGGAAAGTGGTAGTGGTGCGATGCCAGAACATCCTGCCATCAGCAAACATATCGTGAGCAAAAACTTTCCGTGATGGGCTGAGCGGCCAGCGATTCCCGCGCTCTAACACTGCGGTTTGAATACCTGCTTCCCCAAGGCGAAGTGCACTGACTGCTCCGCCAAACCCACTCCCGATAATTATGACAGGGTAGTGGTAGGAAAGACGTGGTGGCGAATTGAATAGTTCTGGCAATAAAGTTTCGTAATTAAATAGCAGGGGAACGATTGATGCTTGGGTATTGCTGGCGTAAGGCGCTACAGCCGCGGCAACAGATACGCCTAAGGCAGATTTGACGAATTTTCTTCGCGCAGGGTTATTCATTTGTTCTCTCCTTAATACAGAATCCTTGATGAATGCCTAACTGCTTGTGCAATGCAATTAGTTGGTGAGGGACAAAGTACAACTGAGATAAGTCCTGTTAACTAGATGAAGCTAAAGCTCCCGCATATGAGGTTGTGTGGAGGAGTGTCCAGATTAGCATTCATTTTAGGCAGGGTATTTTGCATGTTTAAGAAATAAAGAAAGGAAAAAGCCGGCTTACGCCGGCTTTGATAAGGTTTTTACTTGCCACCCTTTGGAGATTTTTTGACGGTCACTGTCATTTCAGTTCTGTCACTTGCTCCATCGTTATCTGTCACTTTCAATGATGTTTGATAAGTTCTGCGTTTGCGGTACTTATGGAGAATAATGCTGTTTCGAGTATCAAAACTTGTACCGTCACCAAAATCCCAATGGTGCTGTTTGATAAAGCCATCTTTATCGGTGGAGCGGGAAATAAACAACGCCCATTTATGGAATTGAAGGACATCATAGTCAGCTTTCGGTGCCAGATTAATTGAAATGGTTTTGGTGATGGTATGAGTTTGACCAAATTGATCCGTCACGGTCAACGAAACAGTGTAATCCCCACCCTTTGTATAGATATGTACCGGATTGGGCTGGGTTGAAGTATTTCCATCCCCATAATCCCAAAACCATGCGGTGATTGGACCTTCACGGTCAGTAGACTGGTTGATGAAACTAACTTGATAGCCATCAACTTCGAATTCAAAACCTGCTAGGGGTGCAACATCATCCAGTGAAATTTCAATGATACCGAATTGGTTATCTTCAGCTTGCTCAACAACGGAAATCATCAGACCGTATTCTGGAATGTTGCGCCCCGCATCGGGTTGATCGGCATTGGAATAATCATTTCGATCAGAAAAATGAGCGTTGGCATTGAGTGCATCGTCTATCAGAGAGCCAACGTCTTCACCACTGACATCAATACCGGCAAACTGATCCTGTAGGCTGAATGCTGCATCGTGGATTTGGTAGTGTGTTGAAGCAGCATTGCCAGTCTTGCTCCAGGTGACGGCATATTGGTCTGCGTCAACGACACCAAGCCAACCGTAGCCGGGATGTTGTCCGACCCAGTTATCGCTGTATGAGTCATCCGCATACCAGATCACGAGTCCCGGTTCGTACTGCCAGACTTTCCCGTAACGGTTTAGATGTTTAAGCCCTTGATCAACGTCGGCATAGCTGCGCCATTGCAGCATGTAGTAATGGTCGTAAATACCGAAGCCATCATTGAGGGTGTAACCGTTAAGTGAAAATGCGCTTTCACCTTCTGCGTCGTCTGAAAAGAGTGCGCTTCCATCGGCAATTATTTGGATGTTATCAGCGTAAAAACCTTGTTCGATCCACCCACCGTCGGTGATGTATTCAAACGTGAGTGTGACATCTTTACCTGCAAATTGTGAGAGGTCAAAAGTTGCGGGTACCCAGCCGTCGACATTGTCAGGGTGGTCTTTTGAATAACTGTGTACAGCAGGAACCAATCCGGATCCCAGTGGATCTTCATAAGTGGTGATATTCCCGGGAATTGCTTCGCCGTCAATCAAGACTCTGGCAAAGTCGTAGTTGGGTTCAACATCGTAGTGGGAGTCAAATGTCAAAACGATGCTTGCTGCATCAGGCAGTGATATATCTGCTGACATGCTGGTGTGAAGGTCATCCCCTTTGCCGGAATAGTACTGGTACTGTCCCTGCTTTGGAGGGATTTCCGGAATGCGTTTTCCCGGTAGGTTGATGCGAATATGATTAGTGCCGTCGTTATTTTCTGTGGTTTCTGCCAATCGAACCGTTTTCGTGTTTCCTGCCAAATCCTCTAACGAATAGGTTTCCGGTGATAACCAGCGCCCACCCATTTTGGCAAACAGGAACTCTTTTGCCCAGGCGCTGAATGCTACGGGTTCTGAGCCGGGAATTTTTCCAGCCCAAGAACCGGAAGACATAATTGACCATGCGGAAACTGGCTCTCCACGCCCTGAATATCGTGTGTCATATTCGTCGGGCAATCCCAGGTCATGGGCATACTCGTGCGCTGTTACTCCTGCTGCGGCATCAATCGGCTGCATAGTGTAATCGTAGGCTGCGTATTTGCCATTCCAGTAACCCAAACCGCTGTCAGTTCCTTCAAGTTCATAAACGGAAGAAAGGCTCCAACGGTGTGACCAAATTGCATCAGTGCCAATAGCTCCGCCGCCAGCTTCCTCGCCAACAGATGAATGGAAGATCATGAGATGATCTATTAAGCCATCCGGTTCGAAGAAGTCACCGTCGCCATCCTGGTCATATCGGTCTTCTTTATCGAAATCTGCCAGATTAATGGAAGGGTCTTTCGCGAGCGCATCCAGTGCTTCCATCACTAACGCTCTTGCGTTGATATCGCTGCCACCAGAATCAGTTCGAGCACCGTAGAAAGCCGCTGGATTTTTAGCGCGATACCAACCTGCGACCAAGCCATCAACGCTATAAGAGCCTCCAGATTCTTTTTCGTAATAAGCTTTCATGGTGATGAGAGGATTTCCGTCTGGCCCTTCATAAGAGTCGCCAAACAGTAGATTCTGATAATGCGATGCCGGATAGCTCTCGTAGTACATATCCGTTAAATCTGGCGTTAGCTGGTTATCGTCAAAGGGAAGATCAGGAAAATCAATCAGGATGCCGAGCACTTTATCCGTACGTTGACTAGTAGCAAGTAGTGAGAAAAGGGCACGCTTATTCTGATCTGGAGCACTAAGCGACTCTTTGCGAGCTAATACATCGTGCTTGAGCTCTAAAGACTTTTTGGAGAAGACACCATCGTCTTTGGGCTCGGAACGGTTAAGGTATTCGGAGAGGGCTCTTTCTATTTCGTTTTTTGTTGAGTGGTTGTTGATGACTCCAGTTCTACGAAGGTACTCAATGATTTTCTCTTCATTGACGATAGCCTGATCGCTCGGTGTTTGCCCATGAGCCTGATAAGCTATCGCGATGGAGACTAACAGGAGCAGGGAGGTAGCTTTGACGTTGTTCATAAGGTGAAGATCCTTCTCTTTGGTTATGTTGTCGTATCTCTTTGCTTTGTATCGAGAGCCATTTGGGGCACTCAATTCGTTTTATCCTTTGGCAGGGTCTTTTTGTGGTGTGGAGGCTTAGGCTGATTGGGTTCTTTAGGAAATTGTCCGAGGTATTTTCTGAGTTGGTGTTGGATCTCTTCTTCACTCATGTCCTTGGTGATAATGCCTTTTTCTTTCAATGAATTGATAATCATTTGGTCGTTGGCCGGCATGGCAATTGAAAGACGCGGAGTGGTGACGGGTGCAATGAATACGGTAATCAGCACTAAAGCAATCCAAAGTGATCGATGAAGTAACGCTGAAATCATGAAGAGCCCAGAAAAACATATTGTATGCATTTATAAATAGGCGCAATTAAGGGCAGGGAATGAATAGGAAATGAGAAACGGGATCCTCTGTGGAAAATAAACAGAGATTGGGATTATCAATAAAAGTAAGTAGCCAGAAATTTGGAAGAAAGATTGAAGATCGAGCTTGCTGCGTGTTGTGGTAGAATCTTCGCAATTTTTCAAACGGTACTGAGCCTTATCGAGTCTTACGCTCGTATCGTGAGTGGATTTTCTTCAAAACAGCATTTCTTTGGATATCGATTTGACCGCTTCAATCCATCAAAACAACGCTAAAACGCTTTTCGCTGCGCTTGATGATTGCATGCTGAAAGACAAGTTCCGTCTCAGCAAACGCATCAAGGGAGCACAACGCATTAAGAAAGACGAAGCCCGTCAGGCTGTCTTCGATGAGATCGCGCTGGACATCGCTAAGTCGATGCAAGTGCGCATGCAACGCTTGGCTAATAAGCCAAACATTACTTTCCCTGAGCAACTGCCAGTCAGTCAGAAAAAAGACGACATTGCAGAGGCGATTGCCAACAATCAGGTGGTGATTGTCGCTGGTGAAACCGGTTCAGGTAAAACCACGCAGTTGCCTAAAATCTGCATGGAACTGGGACTTGGTGTATCAGGCGTCATTGGCCACACTCAACCCCGCCGTCTGGCTGCACGTTCAGTAGCAACCCGCATTGCCGAAGAACTGGAAACTGAACTGGGTAAAACGGTCGGTTACAAGGTTCGATTCAACGACCAGGTGTCGGAAGAGTCCCGTGTGAAGCTGATGACGGACGGTATTCTGCTGGCGGAAATCCAGCATGACCGTTTTCTGAATCAGTATGACTGCATCATCATTGATGAAGCGCACGAACGCAGTCTGAACATTGACTTCATCCTTGGCTACCTGAAACAGCTTCTACCAAAGCGTCCAGACCTCAAACTGATCATCACATCAGCGACTATCGACCCTGAACGTTTTTCTAACCACTTCCGTGGCGCGCCGATTATCGAGGTCTCTGGCCGTACCTATCCTGTGGAAGTGCGCTACCGTCCTCTGGTTGAAGACAGTGAAGATACTGATCGTGACCAGCTTCAGGCGATTTTTGATGCAGTCGATGAACTGCACGACGAAGGGCCGGGCGATATTCTGATTTTCATGAACGGTGAGCGTGAAATCCGTGATACTGCTGACGCGCTGAATAAACGCAATCTGCGTGATTGCGAGATTTTGCCGCTCTATGCACGTCTGTCATCGGCAGAGCAAAACCGCGTGTTCCAATCTCACTCTGGTCGACGCATTGTCCTGGCAACCAACGTTGCGGAAACCTCGCTGACAGTGCCAGGTATCAAATACGTGATTGACCCGGGTACGGCGCGTATTTCGCGTTACAGCTACCGTACCAAGGTTCAGCGTCTGCCAATCGAGCCCGTTTCCCAGGCGAGCGCGAACCAGCGTAAAGGTCGCTGTGGTCGTGTGTCTGACGGTATCTGTATTCGCTTATACTCAGAAGAAGATTTCCTGTCGCGTCCCGAGTTTACCGATCCGGAAATTCTGCGTACCAATCTGGCGTCCGTTATTCTTCAAATGACGGCCATTGGCCTGGGTGACATTTCTGCCTTCCCATTCGTTCAGCCGCCTGATAGCCGCAACATTTCTGATGGTGTTCGGTTGCTTGAAGAACTTGGTGCGCTGAAAGAAGGTAAAAAAGGCGATGACCACAAACGTCTGACCGAAACGGGGCGTAATCTGGCGCGTTTACCAATCGACCCGCGTTTGGCGCGTATGGTACTGGAATCAGCCCGTCTTGGCTCATTGCATGAAGTCATGGTGATTGCGTCTGCGCTGTCGATTCAGGATCCGCGTGAGCGTCCATCTGATAAACAGCAGCAGTCTGATGAAAAGCATCGCCGCTTTAATGATAAAGAATCAGATTTCCTCGCTTATGTGAATCTTTGGGAACATATCAAAGAGCAGCAAAAGGCGCTGTCTGGAAACCAATTCCGCAAGCAGTGTAAGAAAGACTATCTGAATTACCTTCGTGTTCGTGAGTGGCAGGATGTTCATTACCAAATTCGCCAGGTGGTGAATGAGTTGGGCTTTAAGATTAATCAGGAACCGTCTGATTATCAGTCCATTCATATGTCGTTGCTGGCTGGCTTGCTCTCGCATATTGGTTTGAAAGATCAGGAGAAGAACGAATATCAGGGTGCGCGTAATGCCCGTTTCAATATCTTCCCGGGATCAGGCATCTTCAAGAAGCAGCCGAAGTGGGTGATGGTGGCCGAGCTGGTTGAAACCTCTAAGCTTTGGGGTCGTGTTGCCGCCAAGATCCAGCCGGAATGGGTAGAGCCGCTAGCGAAACATCTTATCAAGCGCAGCTACTCCGAACCGCACTGGGAGAAGAAGCAGGCTGCGGTATTCGCGTTCGAGAAAGTCATGCTCTACGGCATTCCTATCGTTCCAAAACGTAAGGTCAATTACGGCAGCATCGATTCGGTGGTCAGCCGTGAGATCTTTATCCGCTCCGCACTGGTAGAAGGGGACTGGGATACCAAACACAAGTTCTTCCATCAGAACCGTAAAATGCTGGCGGAAGTCGAGGAGCTTGAGAAGAAATCACGTCGCCGCGATATTCTGGTTGATGATGACACGCTCTATGAGTTCTACGATCAGCGTATCGAACATACCGTAGTTTCCGGTCGTCATTTCGACAGCTGGTGGAAGAAAGCCAGCCGTGATGAACCAGAAAAGCTGAACTTCGAAAAAGCCATGCTGCTGGCAGGCGATGCCAGCCATGTGACTGAGCTGGATTACCCGAACTTCTGGCATCAGGGCAATCTGAAGCTCAAGTTAAGCTATCAGTTTGAACCTGGTGAAGACCACGATGGTGTGACGGTTCACATTCCGCTGCCGGTGTTGAACCAGATTGAACCTGAAGGGTTTGATTGGCAAATCCCGGGATTACGCCACGAGCTGATTGTAGCGCTTATTAAATCGCTACCAAAAACGTTACGTCGTAACTTTGTGCCGGCACCAAACTATGCGTCTGCATTCCTGCAGCGTGTTACGCCAATGGAAATGCCCTTGTTGGATGCGTTGGAGAAAGAGCTCAAACGTATGACTGGCGTGACCGTGCTTCGTGAAAACTGGCAGTTGGACCAGTTGCCTGAGCATTTGAAGATCACTTATCGCGCGGTGGACCATAAGAATCGCAAGCTGAACGAAAGCTACGATTTGTATGAGTTGAAAGATGGCTTGAAAGAGAAGGTTCAGGAAACCTTGTCTCAGGTTGCGGATGACGATATCGAGCAACAAGGGCTGACCACCTGGAGTTTTGGTACGTTGCCGAAAATGTATCAGCAAAAACGCGGTGGCTTTGAGGTAAAAGCTTTCCCGGCGATTGTTGATAACAAAGATTCGGTGGGCATTAAGCTTTACGAAACCGAAGAAGAGCAGCGTCAGGCGATGCAACAAGGTCAGCGTCGTCTGATCCTCCTGAACGTACCATCGCCAATCAAATACCTGCACGACAACTTGCCGAACAAGTCCAAACTCGGTTTGTACTTCAACCCTTACGGTCGTGTGCTGGATTTGATTGATGATTGCATTGCCTGTGGTGTTGATAAGCTGATTGAGTCGCAGGGCGGTTTGAAGTGGCAGCCTGAAGAGTTTGAAGCGCTGAAGGAATATGTTCGTGCAGAGCTGGGTGACACCGTGGTGGAAATCGCCAAACAGGTCGAACAGATCCTGACGACGGCATTCAGCATCAACAAGAAGCTGAAAGGTAAAATCGACTTCACCATGGCATTCGCCCTGTCGGATATCAAAGCTCAGGTTGAAAGCTTGATCTTTAAAGGGTTTGCGACGGAATGCGGCTGGAAGCGTTTGCCGGATATTCAGCGTTACCTGAATGCAGTGGAGCGTCGTCTGGAGAAACTGCCGATTGATCCTAATAAGGATCGTCTGCACATCCTCAAGATTGAATCTGTCACTAACGACTACAAAGAGCTGCTGAATAAAATCCCGAAAGGGCAGCGTGTTCCTGAGTCAGTGAAGGAAATCCGCTGGATGATTGAAGAACTTCGTGTCAGCTACTTCGCCCAGCAACTTGGTACGCCTTATCCGATTTCAGATAAGCGAATCAAGAACGCTATAGACGCTATCTAGCTCTGCTTTACAGTCATGCTTCATCTTAGAAGCACTTATCTATAAAAATAGAAAGCCAGCGTTGTCGCTGGCTTTCTCACCTTTTGCCGCTATGGCAACATTCCTTCATACAGGTGATGACAAACGGCAAGCATATGCCTTTCTCACCGACCACATGCAGGTTACGCACGAAAGGAAAAATGCGCAGCTTGTAAACTAAAAAAGCTAACTTACTGAAAAAATATAATTAATCGTTTCAGATAAGGCTCTGGCACGAATTTTGGTATGACATAAATGGGATTAGCCGATTTGCATTGCTCGGCACGCATTTTTAATCACATACCATTTACGGGGAATGTTATGTTTAAGGCGTTGAAAGCGACTTTTGCGCTCATTTTATTACTGTTTTCTGCGAACGTATTCGCAGCCATTCTGCCAGATGCACAGTCTATGTATCGGCAACTTAGCCTCTCTGACGAGGTATCGTTCGACAAATTCCAGAAAGCCTACAATCACTTCCGCACACACAGAACAGGAAAATCTGTTTTCACTCTCATTGACTACGGCAAACCTTCTTCAGAAAAACGTTTTTGGGTCGTTGATGCAGAAAAACGCAAAGTGCTGTTCGCTTCTTATGTCTCTCATGGCAAAAACAGCGGCTCGCTCTACGCGAAGAAGTTTTCTAACGTGGTTAACTCGCGTCAAACTTCTATCGGCGTGTTCCGCGCTGCGGAGACTTACTACGGGAAACACGGTTACTCATTGCGTCTCGACGGTTTGTCTAAAGGTGTGAACGACAACGCGCGTCGCAGAGCGATAGTGATTCATGGTGCGGCATATGCTCATCCAAATGTCATTGCGAAAACAGGTCAGCTGGGTCGTAGTTGGGGTTGTCCGGCGCTGCCGAATTACTTGTCGAAGAAAGTGATTAATACCATCAAGAACGGGACTTATATTTACGCTTTTGCTTGATGTTCAAATACGAATTTAATGGCGGCGCATTCAGACGAATGCGCCGTTTTTTTGTTTGTGCCTGCAACAACAGAATGAGATTTTGACGAGACATCTCAAATCGCTTATTCAAACTGGTATTCGAGTGAACGGGAGGAAAAATGGATTCAACCTCTTGAAATTATTGTGTCGATGCCATGAAACCTGCTCCATTGCTATTAGCCATCAGTTTAGGTCTGGCAACCAGCCAGCATGTCCATGCCACTACTTGCTTGCACTACAAACCACAACTCGCGATCCCGTTTGAAGAGTCTGAAATCAGTCACTGGGAAAACTATGTCTTTAGTGAAAAACTCGATGGTATTCGAGCTTACTGGAGCGGCCAGTACCTTTTTACACGACAAGGCAAACTAATATACGCACCGAAATGGTTTATTGATGCGCTACCCGAAATACCACTAGAAGGAGAGCTATGGATAGGCCGAAACCGCTTTGAAGAAACGATGGCAGCGGTGATGGATGGCAAGCCTGATGACAAAGAGTGGAAGAAGGTGAAATTTATGGTCTTCGACCTTCCTGCCAGCCTTGATAGCTTTGATGTTCGCTACAAGCAGTTTAAGAGCATGGCGCAAGGACTAAACATTTCTCATCTTGATTTTGTTGAACACAAACCTGTTGAAAGCAAAGCATCTCTGTTGGCATTACTTGAGACAATCAATGATGCAGGCGGTGAAGGTTTGATGCTCAGAAAGCTAAGCGGTGTCTATCAGGCCGGGCGCTCGGCAAATGTCATCAAAATGAAAGTGGCTGATGATGCCGAAGCTGAGGTGATTGGGTATGTGGATGGCAAAGGAAAGCATGAAGGCCGGATGGGGGCATTAGTAGTGAGGATGCCCAATGGTAAGGAATTTAAAATCGGCACCGGCTTTTCTGATTTTCAACGGGAAAACCCACCAGAGCTTGGCGAGCTGGTAACATACCGCCACAATGGTTTCACCAAAAATGGCATTCCAAAGTTCGCACGTTTTATGAGAGTAGATGCCAGTAAGCAATAACCTTTATTCGCCGGATATAGAGTTAATGTTATGGGTCACACTTTGCATATTCCTATTGGCGAATAACTGAATCGTCTCAAAAACTTATTGGAAGAGTGTTTTGAGGAGATTGCTATGGGAAAGAATCGTCGTCCTACAATGAGTGACGTGGCCGAGCGCGTTGGTGTCACCAAAATGACAGTCAGTCGCTACCTCAAACATCCACACAAAGTCGCCAAGAAAACAGGCGAGAAAATCCAGATTGCCCTCGATGATTTAGGCTACATCCCAAACCGGGTTCCCGATATTCTTTCCAACCGCAGCAGTAAAACGCTTGGCGTCATCCTTCCTTCTCTTCGTCATCCTGTTTTCCAGCAAGTGATCGCAGGTATAGAAGCCATTACAGAAGAAAACGGTTACCAACTGATGCTGGCTCATGGCGGCTATGAGGCAGAGATTGAACAGCAACGTATTGAGTCCTTGCTTTCGTTCAATGTGGACGGGTTGATCTTGGCTGACAACGATCATACCGAGAAATCACTGAAGATGATTCACACCGCGGGTATCCCTTATATCGAAATCATGGGCGCGACGGAAACTGAAACAGCCCAAAGCGTTGGAATCGATAACGAACTGGCGGCATTTTCTATGGTCACCCTGATGATTGAGCGCGGCTTCGAACACATTGTTTGTCTTAATGTGAAAAAGGGGATCCGAACCTCAAGCAAGCTTCAAGGTTATGTCGACGCGATGGAAGACGCCGGACTGACGCCAAGGAGTATTACCGCCAAGGCGGAATCCTCAATATCCTTGGCCCGTAAAATGACGACCAAGGTATTGGATCGCTACCCGGATACCGATGCTTTCTTCTGCACAGATGATGAACTTGCGGCTGGCGTATTGATTGAGTGCCAAAATCAGGGATTGTCGGTTCCAGAGCAAATTGGCATTGCCGGTATTCATGCACTTGATATCGGGCAGTCTATGATGCCGAAATTAGCCAGTGTGGTGACACCAGACCGTGAAATCGGTGAAAGAGCAGTACTGTCCTTACTCAGCCAGATTAATGGCACTGAATGGTGCTCAGAGCCTTTAGAGTTTGAAATCGATGAAGGGGACAGTTTGGCAGTCTCTTCTTAAAAATAAAAAGCCCTTTGCGTTATCTACGAAAAGGGCAGTCTTGGTGCTATCTAACCACGTGGGCGTGAAACTTCATCCAACAGGTAAAGAATGCTTCGATAAGGGATACCACTGTGATGGGTTAATCCAATCTCACACGTTCTACTGTTGCTGAATCCCCGCGTACAACCATCTGGTATCTGAGCTTTGAGCGGTGAAAGGGCAGACTCATTGAGTTCTGGCGTGAAAAAGCCTTTGTCTCCAGCAAAGCCACAACACTCTATATGTTCCGGAACAATCACTTCCTTTGCACACGCTTTAGTGGCTTTCAGCAAGGTATCTGCTAATCCCATACGTCTCGAACTGCAGGTGATATGAAGCATCACGGTTTCATCCAGTGGCTTGATATCCAGCTCATCAATCAGATGCTCCATAATAAAGCCTGCCGGCTCCATGATATTCATGGCTTGGGAAAAGTGTTCCTTACTGAGTTTGGTACAAGGGCTGGTGTCCATCAGCACTGGGATTTTTCCGTGCTGGCTGGCATGCCAAAGCGTGGCTTGAAGCTCCTCACTTTTGTTCTTGGCAATAGAATTCATGCCTTTGCTGTCATAGGGCATACCACAGCAAAGTGATTTGAGCGTGTTTGGTGTGATGACCTGATATCCCGCACGCTCAAGAAGTGACAAAGTCACCTCAGTCAATGAGCGTTTGTCATCACTGGTCACTTCATTGCCCATATTGCGTGAGGCACAGGAAGGGAAGTAAACGACTTTTTTCTCTTTAGCGATGGCAGATGGCTCGACCGGGGCACTATTCGCAACAGGAAAGCTCTCATGCCAGCTTGGGGTTCTGCCTTTGGTCAGTTTACGAAGTCCATTGATGGTCGAGCCGAGCGCTTTTTGGCCCAGCATTTTCTGCATCACCTTATTGGTGCTTAGACCGAATCGCGTCATTGCCGTGACTGCGGAGAAATGATCTGCCGTCCAGGTCGCAATCGGCGTGAAGCGTTTGTACTTTTCTGTGCGTACTTTCTTGATGAGATCGCCCGTGTTGATGCCGACAGGGCAGCGGTCAGCACATAACCCCGTTGCTGCGCAGGTATCTACCCCCAAGTAGTCGAATGCCTTTTGAAGCTCTGCGTGTCTCTCTGTGTTGCCTTCGCGTTCGAGACGGCTCAACTCGCGATAAATAACGATACGTTGACGAGGTGACAGCGAAAGGGCTCTCGAAGGGCACACAGACTCACAGAAGCCACATTCGATACAGCGATCAACGAGGACGTCGGCTTTCGGCATAGGCTTTAGGTTTTTAACGTGCGCATTCGGGTCTTCATTGATGATCACGCCGGGGTTAAGCAGCCCTTTGGGATCGAACAAGGTTTTGATGCGCTGCATCAGTGAATAGGCATCAGCTCCCCATTCCAGTTCGACATAAGGTGCCATGTTGCGACCTGTACCATGCTCTGCTTTCAAAGAACCGCCATATTTAACCGCAACGAGCTTTGCCACGTCGTCCATGAACTGACCGTAGCGCTCAACTTCTTCTGCGCTATCAAACCCCTGTGTGAAGACAAAGTGCAGGTTACCCTCTAACGCATGGCCGAAGATGATAGCTTCGTGGTAATCGTATTGGGTAAACATCGCCTGAAGCTCTCGCACGCCTGATGCCAAGCGTTCAACAGGAAAGGCGACATCTTCAATAATGACAGTGGTACCCGCTTCGCGAACAGCGCCGACGGCAGGGAACATGCCTTTACGAATGCCCCAAAGTGTCGCGACGGTGTGAGCGTTTGAGGTGAATGCGACTTGATGTGGTACTTCATATTGCGCGATGGACGAGAGAATAGCGTCGCACTGTTGGTCGAGTGTTTCCTGATCCGCGGCGCGGGACTCCACCAGCAAAGCACAATGTTCGAGCGTCAGTGACGGCAGAAAATCTGGCATGCCGGGTTTGTCAGCCACGGAACGCAATGCACGTCCATCCATCATTTCTACCGAGGAAACTGGCGTTTTAGAAAGCGCAGTAACAGCGTTGGAAGCGGTTTCGATATCGTTAAACACCAACAAGGTTGATGCTTTATTTGGGTGCTCTATCACTGTGTGGTAAGTGATCTCAGCAATAAAGCCCAATGTGCCTTCAGAGCCGACCATCAAGTGCGTCAGTACATCGATAGGGTCAGAGAAATCAATCAAGGCGTTGAGTGCGTAACCGGTGGTGTTTTTTAAGCGGTATTTATGAGCGATGCGGGACTTCAACTCGTGATTCGCGTTCACGTCATCACAGAGTGACTGAATACCTTCAATCAGAAGCTGGTGGCTTTGTTTAAATTGGTCGACAGATTGGCTATTTGCGGTATCGAGAAGGGATCCATCGTGGAAAACGATCTTCATCGACTCGACGGTTTTATAGGTGTTCTGTGCAGTACCACAGCACATGCCACTGGCGTTGTTCGCCGCAATACCACCGATTTTGCAACTATTGATAGAGGCAGGATCCGGCCCAATCTTTCGGTCAAAAGGGGCGAGATAGCGGTTGGCATCTGCACCGATCACACCTGGCTGTAGCCGGATTTTCTCACCGTCTTCGAGAATGGTGTGGTTACGCCAGTTATCTGTAAGTGTGATTAACACCGAATCTGACACCGCTTGACCGGAAAGGCTGGTGCCTGCCGCGCGGAAGGTGAACGGAACATTCAGTTCGCCACAGGTTTGAATGATGAAAATCACATCCTCTAAATCATCCGCCTGCGCGACAATTTTAGGGATTAAACGATAGAAGCTGGCATCCGTACCATAAGCCAAACGACGGGTTTCATCCGTGATGAGGCGTTGTAGTGGAATCCTTTGTTGCAGCGCTTCATGAAGGGTATTGTAGATTGAGTCAGCCAATGTTTGGCTCATGGTTACTCCTTAACCAAAATCAGGATCAGGCGCTTCGGTCCGTGAGCGCCGTAGGCGAGTGTCTGTTGGATATCTGCTGTTTTTGACGGGCCAGAAATTAACACCAAATTTGTTGGTGGTTGGGTTTCCCATCCCGCTTCTTTCCAAAACGGCGAAACCATTAACTCGCTGAAATTAGACACAATGTCAGATTCATGAAGGATAGCAATATGAACAGGGGGAACCAGTGACAGGGCTCGCGGTTCGTCTTCGCCGGTAACAATTGCGAGGGTGCCAGTATCGGCAATAGCGGCTTTAATCACATTAACGCTGGCATCGACCTCTTGAAACAAGGTGGTTTTCAGCGCTTCCATAGTTTGGTCATATTTGAGCGCTGTTGTGTCAGGGCATTGGTTGGCGATAACTTCCGCCAAGGGACTGCTTTTCGAAAACAGCACTTTTCCGAATCCATTACTTTGACTGCATTCTATCAATGCCGTCTCAATGCTTCCTTTCTCGGTACGAATAATTTCCGTGTGACTTGCCTCCATGCATACTAATAAACGCTCAACGCGAACTTGACTGTTATCCGATGTCCAAGCTTGCCAGGCTGGCAATTCATTGCTTTTCGGTGAGCGTGGTGCCGCGTTTAACTTGGCGAAGATCGCAGCGCGGGCTTGTTGACTCTGTGTGTTCATTTTTGGCCTCCGTTGCGCTGTGCGAGCTTGGTTTTAAGCGAGGTTTTGGCAAGTTTCGGTTTCACGCGACACTGCGTCCAGTTGCAGAGATGATTCGGAATGAGTCCGTTCATCTTTCTCGCGGCATCGAGGCCTGTATGGTAAAGCGATGGGTGAGTGGCGGCGTAAGCAAAGCCTTTCATAGCAGCTTTTTCCAGCGTATTGCTGGCTGCATTTTGCCCCTTTAAAGCATCATGATTGGCTTCCGGTTTGTTCTTGGATTCCTGACGCAAGCGCTGGAGCAGGGAAGGGATAGGAATGCGAACCGGACATACTTCCTCACAGGCGCCGCATAAGCTGGATGCGGTGATCAGTTCTTTGGTGCTGTCGATGCCCATCAAGTGTGGAGAAATAATCTTCCCAATAGGGCCAGGATAGACTGTTCCGTAAGCGTGGCCACCAATGCGGGTATAAACCGGACAGTGGTTCATGCAAGCACCACAGCGAATACATTGGAGTGTTTTACGCAGTTCTTCATCGTGATAAGCCTGAGTTCGGCCATTGTCCAACAAAATAAGGTGGACTTCTTCGGGGCCATCTAACTCGCCCTCTTTGCGTGGACTGCTGATCATGTTGAAGTAGGTGGTGATGTGCTGGCCGGTGGCGGAACGGGTCAGGGCACTATAGAGCGGCGGCACGTCAGACAGGAACTCGACCACCTTTTCGATACCTGTGATAGCAATATGGACGCTAGGAATCGTTGTACACATACGCCCATTGCCTTCGTTCTCGACCAAGCAAAGGGTGCCCGTTTCAGCCACGGCAAAGTTAACACCTGAAACACCAATCTTTGCTTCTTGATAGGCCTCACGAAGAGCGTTGCGGCCAGTTTGAATTAAGGTATCGACATCGGTCGTTGGCTTGAAATCGTTTAGGTTGTGTTCGAAGGTGTCAGAAACTTGCTGCTTGTTCTTGTGAATGGCTGGCATGATGATGTGCGAAGGGGTATCACCGTCCAATTGCACAATGTACTCGCCCATGTCGCTTTCCAAACAGCGTACACCTTGTTTTTCCATGTGGTGGTTGAGGCCAATCTCCTCACTCACCATAGATTTCCCTTTCACCATGAGCGTGGCTTGGTGTTTCTCCGCAATTTCACTGAAAATTGCATTGGCCTCATCAGCGTTGAGTGCCCAGTGGACATGAATGCCGTTACGGGTGAGCTGAGTTTCTAACTTATCCAAAAGCTCTGGCAGCTTGCTTAAACAGCGCTGACGAATGGCTTCTGCCCGGTCGCGCACGGCTTTCTCTTCGGCTGCATCAGGAAAGGCGTCACGCCGTTTGCCACGAAGGTAGTCCATCGCCCCACGGAAATTCTGTCGAAGCTCTTTGTCACCCAGCGCTTCTTGTGCCTGCAGGTGGAAATGTTCTGGCGTATTGTGATTCATTGTTCACCTCCTGCCACTCCGGTGCGCTCGGCCAAAAAACGGGCGATATGTTTACCCTTGAAGGTTTCTCCTTTGTATTCCAGTGCGCCATTGATATTGAGCATGCAACCCCAATCTGCGCTGACGAATTCAACGCCGCCAGTGTTTTTCAGGTTGTTTGATTTGTCATCCACCATAGCTTCACTGATGTTCGGATGGCGAACAGAGAAAGTGCCACCGAATCCGCAGCACTCTTCTTCATATTGGGGATGCTTCAATTCCACTTTGTCGAGTTGCCCGAGCAAATGCGCGGTGTAAACGTGTACGTTCATTTCTCGTCGTGCGGCACAAGAGGTATGCATGGCAACGGTTGTTTGTTCACCTTGGTCTTTGAATTGTGCGCGGCAGACATTGGCCAGAAACTCTGTGAGCTCAAAAACACGTGCCGAAAAAGACTTTGCGGTAGCTTCAAGGGGATGATCTTTAAACAGGCGAGGATAGTGATGAACCATCATGCCACCACAGGAGCCGGAAAGAATGACCACGGGAATGTTTTCTGGAAACAGAGCCATTTGGTGTTCAGCAACGGCTCTGGCTTCTTCTGTATAGCCCGAGCTGTAAGCAGGCTGTCCGCAACAGGTTTGTTTAGGAACAAACTCGACGTCTATGCCTTGTTGCTCTAACAGAGAAATAGCGTCTAACCCAGTGTCGGGGTCAAAAGCATCCACCAGACAAGTGGCGTAGAGGTAAACCTTCCGTGGCTTTGCAGGGTAAATCCGAGGTTGTTCCATGTGTTGTCCTCGCGACATTGCTTTCTTTGAGATCTAGTCATTCTTTCAGCGACTGAATTTTCTAATTATTAGAATTTGAGAATATGCCCCGACTACCTTTCGATAAATAGCATTAAATAAATTTATTGTTTCCAAAAACGACGTAATGAGAAGGTGCTTTGACTTGTTTTGAGCAAAAAAAAGCGCCTTTTCGGCGCTTCTCGAAAGGACTTTGGTTTTGCTTAGAGAAGAGACTTGGCCATCTCGCGACCAGCACCACGAATATCGTCAATCGACTCGACAACATTTTCATTGAGTCCAAGCATGCTGTATTCGAGTTGATGATTAAGCCAGGTGATTTTAGCTTCTCCGTCGACAAGGCTGTCCCAATTTCCATCAACTTTTGCACAAAAATTGATGATAGCGGCAAGTTGAGAGAAGTTGTCGCCTTGAACGGCACCATATTGATGAGCGATGGCGTCGACCAGTGTATCTGCAAACTTCCAGCTCTTGGCTAGCTCACCGCCCAGTTGTGCATTGTCTGTGTTCAAAACAATTTGCTGTGCTTCAGGCTTGGTTTTCCCAGCTTCCATGTGGAGTTCGACTTTTTGAGCCTTGTCCGGGTAAACGGTATAAATTAATAAATCACCGATGTTGTGCAGCATGCCCGCGGTAAAAGCTTCGTTTTGATCTGCTTTGAGCTCTTTCGCAACACTTTTACATAAGGTTGCTACTTCGAAGGTGGTTCCCCAAAACTCATTGAGATCCAATCCTTCAATTTTTGGAAAAGTACTCATCAGCGCCGAAGCTGTTACCAGCGTCCGGATAGGACCCAGACCCAGTCGAATAACTGCTTCATCAACAGAGGCAACACTTCTGCCTCGGCCAAAGTGAGCTGAGTTTGACAGACGCAAAACGCGAGCACTGATCACTTGATCCATCGCGATTTTTTCCGAGATTTGGTTCATGTCAGAACCGTCACTGTTCACCAAATCCATCAGTTCCTGAACGACCTTTGGAATCTTTGGGAGCTTATCGATATGAGAGAGTAGATTCGCAGTTGCCATATTTAACTCCAGCGCGCTATTGATAAGTTAAATATAGAACAGTGTGTGAAAAGCGTGACTAAATATTGAACATAAGACATTGACGCAAATAAAAAACCCCGAATGAATCGGGATTCATATGGTATGTCGTACAGGTTATGCAGGCAGTGCTGATAAAAATTCGGATTTTCGGCTGTTAAATTTATCAACTAGCGCATCGACTGCTGTTGTTTCAAATTCTCTTAAGCCGCTACACACCATTTTCTTTTTCCCTTCGCCAATCACTTCACCATTTTCTTTAAAGGCGAAAGCCAAAATGACAGCGCCACGCTTACCTGAAACTTCCATGGTGGAGTTAGTTAGCTCAACTGTCGGGTTTGAAAAGTTAAGGTGTTTGAAGTTGAGCTCCATGCTCTCGTACATCACCAGCGGGCGGTCTGGATTGATCATCATGCCGCTCTCTTCCATCAAAGGAACCATGATGTGTGGAAAGTTCATGCCGGAAAACTTCACATAGTTTTCAGCGACGTTTGCCGCAAGCTTCTCGTCAACTAGGTTTTCACCTTCACGGTGCATGGTGAGATAGCATTTATCATTCGCGTCGACCACATCCAGGTTCCCGTTGTCGTCTTCACGAATATTGAGACCGAGGTTATCGGAGATCATGCCTGCGAAGCTCACTTTCATGTTCTGGCTGATCCCCGCTTTTGCGAGGAGAACAGAGAACAGAAGGTCACCAGGAACACAGAATCGCTTCGAGTCTTCATCGTGTATTGGGTTGAAGTCACCGGCAACGAGTTTGGCGAAATGGCTGGCTTGCTGACGAGTGAAAACGAACTGGCCATCTTTTTGGCTGAAGTAGTTATTTAACTGCATGATCTCTTTTGGTGGATGTCCACTGTTAATCTTGCTGGGCATTGTAACTGAGTGAATAGTACTAAATGGTCTAGCCAGTTACAGAATGTGTCCTTGATATATGCGATCGAAGGATTTTGTTTGCAGTGCTTTGACCATGGTTTTCGGAAAAAACAATAATTCAGGCAACTTATTAAGAGGCATCCAAACCATTCCAATTTGGTCTTTGTCGAGTTCGGAGGCTTCTGTTACCTGACGAAAGTTAGTCGCTTCCACAAACAATTCAATTTGATGAAGGTGTTTAGGAAGGTAAGTGGTGTCTAATTCATCAGCAATGACTTCGCGAACAAACAGAATGTCTCCCATGTCTGCTTCGCCTCCGGTTTCCTCTAAAAGCTCTCGCTTAAAAGCGACATCCAGCGTTTCATTGTGTTGTATACCGCCACCGGGAATGATGTACCAAAGGCCGCGTTCATCGCGGTGTTCAGCCAGCAAAATCGTATTTTCGCGATAGCAGACAGCACGCACAGAAACTCTAAGGGGATGCATCATAAGCTTCCATTCCATTTAAAGATTCAAAGCAGAATACAGAGTAGGAGAGTAAGGGTCTATTTCCTTGCTGAGATAGTTTAACGATTTGCAGATGCGGTCGCTTCTTCTGCTGTGTAGAAACGGAAGAAGTTTTTACCGTTATTTTTCACGTAGTACATGGCTTCATCGGCTTGTTCGATAAGGGCACTGATGGTCTCATCGTTATCGGGATAAACACTGATACCGATACTTGAACCAACACAGGCAGTCTGCTCGTGGCCGATTTCTACAGGAAGAGCAATCTGGAACTGGAGGTCTGACGCGATATCAGACACGGCCGTTTCATAATTCGGGTTGTAAGAGAAGCCAATCAAGAACTCATCACCGCCCCAACGGGCGACGACATCTGATCCACGGAAGAATTGCTTGATGCGTTTAGCAACTTCAATAATCACCTTATCACCCGCATCATGCCCGTATGTGTCGTTAACATGCTTAAAGCCGTCCAAGTCAATCATCAGTACCGCAAACTTACGCTGTTTCTTTTCAGCTTCTTCCAGAGACACTTCCAATTTCGCCATGCCAGCCCGTCTGTTGAGCAGTTGGGTAATTGGGTCATGTTCTGCTTCATAGATAATGTTTTGCTCTCGTTCGGCGCGCTCGGTGATGTCATAAAGCACGATTTCAAGCAGGCTATCGTCTGGATTATTAATGTCTTCGACTTTTGAGAACAGACAATGCACCCAGCGGTCGGCTGCACGAACTTTGTGCTTAAGTTGAATGTCCATGGCGCTGAACTGGTTACCTGGCTTGAGCCAAAACTCTTCAATGAATTCTTTAATTTCGGCGGGGTCGTTGAAGTAACTGGTGAAGTCAGTCTTATTGAATCGCTCTGTATCGACGATAAAGGTTTGACCAAGCAGCCTAAGTAGCGCTGGATTGGCAACGATGAGTTTGTTGCTAGCATCGATTAAACCAATACCGGCACTGGCGCGCTCGAATATAAAGCGGAATTTTTTAGAGAGATTTTCCGTTTCAGCCCTTAGCTCCCGTTCATTGTCTATCTGGTTGTTTACGGCGTCCAATAGACCATTAATGTCGCCAACCAGCGCACCTATTTCGTTTTCTTTGTGGCCGATAGGCACATCAATCCTTGTGGCGTCGCCGGGGGTTATTAAGTGGAAGCGGTTAGCGATGTTTTTCATTGGCTCCGTCAGGATGCGGTTGACGATAACCAGAGTGAGCAGGGCGATGATCACCGAATAGAACACCAGTACGATAACCTGAATCTTTGCCAACGATATCGCATTGTTTTCGATATACCTTTGGTTTGGGTACACCAAAAGATCACCAACGAACTCGTTTTCATCAAAAGGAGAAACAATAGGAAAAATGATGGCTGTGTCGGTTTGGTCAAGTTCGCTGTTTCCGGAAAACGAGGCGGATAACCCATCTTGGCTAGTTAGTCGCGCGGCAGAAATAATGTCATTCGCCTCAAGCCCTCTAAGTACTTCTTCTGCCAGTTCTTTGTTACCTAAATACATCGCTATCGAGGCAGTTTGCTCAATGGTTGTAATAACCTGGCGTATCTGGCTGCGGGACCGGTCAACTTCCTGGTGGTAGGAGATGTAGAACCAAGTGATGGAAGCGAAGATCGAGAAGAGTAGCGCCCCTGTGGCTACCCCGGTGGCAACCCGAATGTGTATGCGTTTATTGAGTATTTTCAAATCGATATACCACTTTCAAACCATCAACCAGATCGGCTTCGTTGATATAAGCAATCGCATTCTTGTTATCTTTTAATAAAGCAATGACGTCAGCGGAAGAACGAACGGTCTGTGGAGGCTCTGACTTACCAGTAAAAAGTAACCTTGCCCAGTAAGCGTTAATTTGCGCAGCAGATTTGCCGACTAGCATCCGATAAAAATACTCACGTTCTTTGCTTTTTTCGGGAAGATCGGTTGTGTTAGCTGATTCTCCATTTGGATAGGCGTTGTAACGACCCATGTATAAATCTATCAACTGCCGAGAGGACAAAGAGCTTAGCGGGTTTTCTGCATTCACAACCACAACCAACTCTGCACGGACTCCTGGAGACCATGCTAGCCATATCAATGTGAGTATCGCGAATACAAATCTTTTCATGTCAGAACACAAAACTCAGGCTTATAGAGAAGGTATCGATGTATTCAGGTACTGGCTTTGTTAGGCTTTTTTCAGTTACTGACCAGCCCCCGATCCTATCGTTGTTCAACCAAGTTCTTTCTATTTGTCCTTTTAGTGATAGCTGTGGATTGATGTAATAACGCGCTCCAATACCGAGCGTCTCCTGGTCGATCACTCGTGCATCTAGGTTGGACTTGATTACCCCATATGCAGAACTGATCTCTGGCACTGATAAAACGTTGCCAGGTGGTGGTTCTAATTCGTAGAAGTTGCCTACTGATTTTGCTTTTGAAACGAAACTGTAAATGGTGAGGTCATCGACCGTTCTTCCAAGGCTGGTATATCCCGCCATCAAATCTGGAAAGAAAGGCCAGTCTGCATCCGTATAACTCAATTCGGTTTGTACGTTCCAGTCTCCGGTTTCATATTGAGCACCGATCGAATAGTAGTGAAAGCGTGTTGATTCAAATTCAAAGTCCTGCAATGTGCCTTGAAGTGAGGGCCACGCTGCTAAAATTTGCGTGTTCCTTCCAGCTAAAGCGATCAAAGACGCCGCTGGGTTTCCCTCATCAACTTTGGCCGAGGCTGCCGACGCTGAGAGGTTCCATAGATCAGACAGAAAACTAACCTTTGCTCCTACCAGAGGTGACAATGTCACTTCGTAAGAGCTAAATACGGTGTTTATAGATACTTCGGACTGCCCACCAAACACTTTGGCTTCTATGACGCCATCTGCGAATGGGGTGGTGTAAGCAATGTCACCACCATTCAAGCTGGTAACAGGAATATTGGCGTAGAAATCCGTAATAGGCTTTGTCCATAGGTAAGCAAAACCTACATCGCGGTATTCTGACAACATATAAATCGGAGTGGCGATACGTCCGACTCTGACGGTCACATCTGGAGAGATTTTGTATCGAAGAAAGGCCCAGGTAATGCTCTTATTTAAATCGTTTTCTATGCGATCCTGAACAACCCCCTGAATCACGAAGTCCCAATTATCGAAGAGATTGGCATTAAGTTGTAATCCGACCGCAGAACCCGCTTTAAGGCTCCACTCGTCAAAGACACCTTCTTTGGTTAGGTCATAAACGAAACCAAAATCTTCGGAACCTGAGTGAATGGCAGATATATTTCCGAACCCACTGACCTTGACGTGCTCATTAGCCGCAGCATGACCTGAAGCTAATGTAGCTGCTGACGCGGCAAGTAATGTGAGTTTGAGCGGTCGCAATTAGTCGTTCCGATTCATGTTTGGGACACTTATTAAATATAAGACATATTTCTGGTTTCTCTCGTTAAATCTTGTTTTATGTGGAATTTCGACCATGGTCTAGTCCCGTCACCCTGTTTTGCCAATACCAACAGTGATATAAAGGATTAAAGCGCTAGCCAAAGAATGACACAAATAAGCGCGCAGAAATCACGACCAGAAAGGAAGCCCAACATGCAATTTCCCTATAAAAACATTGTCATATTGACTGGTGCAGGTATCTCGGCGGAGTCGGGGATTCGTACCTTTCGGGCGCAAGATGGTTTATGGGAAGAGCATCACATCGAAGACGTTGCCACACCGGAAGGTTTCGCTAGAAACCCAGCATTGGTGCAAACCTTTTACAATCAGCGACGCCGACAGCTTCAGTCTGGTGTTGCTCCCAACCCTGCTCACGAAGCACTGGCAAAGCTGGAACGGGAGCTTGAAGGTTCGGTGATGGTCGTTACGCAAAACATAGACAATCTTCATGAGCGTGCAGGAAGCGAAAACATTATCCATATGCATGGTGAGTTATTGAAAGCGCGCTGCAGTGGCTCTAATCAGGTGTTGGACTGGAAAGATGACATCATGGTCGATGATCTTTGTCATTGCTGCCAAATGCCATCGCCAATGAGACCTCATGTGGTCTGGTTTGGTGAAATGCCACTTGATATGGACAAGATCCATACCGCTTTGGTAGAAGCAGACCTGTTTATTTCGATTGGTACGTCGGGCTCTGTTTATCCTGCTGCAGGGTTTGTGCACGAAGCTGCCATTAATGGTGCGAGAACGATTGAAGTGAATCTGGAGCCAAGTGCCGTAGAAAGTGAATTTGATGAAAAGCGCTATGGAAAGGCGAGTATTCTTGTACCAGAACTGGTCGGGGAGATCTTGGCGCTTCAGGATTAACTTGCCGGTAATAATGGATTAAAAAAGCGGCCACTGGCCGCTTTTTGTGTGTTACTGACCCGCTTTCAGCTTCTGGAAGTACTCTTCATAAAGCACATTCGCTTCGCCAACTGAGCTTTGCCATTCACCTTTTTCCATCACATCTTGTGGTGGATAAACGCTTGGGTCGTCTTTGAATGCCTTCGGCAGGAGAGGGTAAGCCGCTTTAACCGGTGTTGGGTAACCGATTTCGATAGCCAGTTTCGCTGCATTCTCTGGACGAAGCAGGAAATCGATCATCTTGTGTGCAGCATCCACGTTTTTCGCCGTTGCAGGGATCGCGAGGCTATCCATCCAGAAAATCGCGCCTTCTTCTGGCCATACGATGTCAACGGGTGCGCCTTCGCTACGAGCGATGTAGGCAGAACCGTTCCAAAGCATACCCAGTGCCACTTCACCTGCCATATAAGGGTTTGCTGGGAAGTCTGAGTTGAACACCAGCACGTTTGGCATTATCTTCTTCAGCTCTTCGTAAGCCGCTTTGATTTCTTCCGGGTTGGTGGTGTTAGCCGAGTAGCCCAGTTTGGTCAGTGCGATATGGAAGAATTCACGAGCGTCATCCATCATCAGCAGTTGG
Organism: Grimontia sp. AD028; assembly: GCF_000973155.1. Taxonomy (NCBI): domain Bacteria; kingdom Pseudomonadati; phylum Pseudomonadota; class Gammaproteobacteria; order Vibrionales; family Vibrionaceae; genus Grimontia; species Grimontia sp. AD028. The sequence continues at coordinate 45,734 of NZ_LASY01000003.1, forward strand.
CCTTCGTAGTTAGGACTCCAAAGGTCGGCCCATGAGTTAACAGAATCTTTTTCAATAAAGTCTGTATTTACACCAATACCTGTAGCGCCCCAAATGTAAGGGACAGAGTATTGGTTATCTGGGTCAAACGGCTTGTTCAGGTTGTTTGGATCAAGGCCGTCGAAGTGGCTGAGTTTGCTTTTATCGAGTTTTTGCAGCATGCCTTCATCGCGCATCTTCTTCACATAGTAAGTCGATGGCACAACCAGATCGTAACCTTCAGGGTGTGTTTTCAATTTGGCATACATGCTTTCATTTGACTCATAGGTTGAGTAAATGACTTTAATGCCAGTTTCCTCTGTGAACTGCTCAAGCACTTCGGTAGGAATGTATTCAGACCAGTTGTAGAAATAGAGCTCTTCTTCTGCAACCGCAGAGTAAGAGAAAAGAGAGAGGGACAGCGCGCTTCCCAGCACAAACTTAGACCAGGGTTTCATCGACAACTCCTGTAGTTTTTCATTGGTATTATTGAGAATAACGGGTGGTTCAAGCCATCCGTGACTGAAAAATGCGAAAACAACAGAGGGGAACAACCTTAAAAGGTTGCTCCCCTCGTATCACTATCGCACTTTGTCGCGTGCCAGCATCTGAGAGCAAATAACCAGCACGAGAGAGACGATAAGCATCAGCGTCGCCAGAGCATTCACTTCTGGAGAAACGCCAACCTTAACCATTGAGTAGATTTTCAGTGGCAAGATTTCATAGCTTGGACCCGTCACGAACGAACTAACAATGACGTCGTCCAAAGACAGGGTAAAGCTCAACAACCAGCCCGCAGCAACAGCAGGTGCAGCTAGAGGCAGAATGATTTTCGTCAGAATCGTCCACTCGCTCGCAGCTAAGTCTTTCGCTGCTTCAAGCATACGCGCATCAAAACCATTCAGTCGGCTATAAACAGTCACCACAACAAACGGCAGACAGAAAGTAATGTGTGACAGCAGCAGGGTCAGGAAGCCCAATTGCGCACCCATCAACACGAACAGTGCCAACAGAGAGATTGCCATCACGATGTCAGGAGACATCATTACCACGAACAGCATGCCATTCACGAAGCCTTTACCGCGGAAGCGATAGCGGAACAGGGCAACAGCAGTAAGACTGCCGATAACTGCCGCTGCAGTTGCAGAAAACACTGCGATTGTCAGTGAGTTCCACGCTGCCTGCACCAGGCTGTCGTTATTCAAAAGCAGGGTGTACCACTTAGTGGTAAAACCTTTCCATTCCATACCGAACTTACTTTCGTTAAACGAGTTAACGATAAGAATGACGATAGGGATGTATAAGAACGCATAGACCAGCGACATAAAGCTGGTACGGAAAAACTTACTCATTCCAGCTCTACCTTCTTGTTAATCAGTTTGCCAACACGCCAGTAGGCGAACAGCATAAGACCCATCAATACAGTCAGGGAAATACTCGCTGCTGAACCAAACGGCCAGTCACGAACATTCAGGATCTGACTCTTGATGACGTTACCAATCAACAGGTTCTTCGCGCCGCCCAGTAGGTCAGATACGTAGAACATACCCAGTGCTGGAAGCAGAACCAGAAGACAGCCAGCTATGATGCCTGGCATGGTCAAAGGTAAAATAACTTTGATAAATGCCTGAAGCTTGCTTGCGCCTAAGTCTTTCGCCGCTTCGAGGTAGCTGTTGTCCAGCTTCTCGATGCTTGAGTAAAGCGGCAGAATCATAAATGGCAGCAGGATATAAACCAGGCCAATCATCACCGCATACTCGGTGTACATTATACGTAGTGGCTTATCGATAATACCCAGCGTCAGCAGGCCTTCGTTAAGCAAACCACGGGTACCCAGAAAAATTTTCAGGCCGTATGTACGGATCAGTGAGTTAGTCCAGAAAGGAATAATCACCATAAACAGCATCACAGGACGCCATTTCACTGGCATGCGCGCAATGATGTACGCAAACGGGTAACCAATCAGCAAACAGAGCAGGGTAGCAATGGCTGCCATATAGAATGAATGCCAAACCACCTTCGCGTAGAGCGGATCCATCAACTTGGCGTAGTTGCTCAAGGTGAAGGTCATCTCAATCAGGTTTGCGTCATCGCGTGTTAGGAAGCTGGTGACAATAATCATCAGGTTCGGGATAAACACGAACAGCAGCAACCAACCTACAATCACACCAATGATGGCGTTTTGGAGATTAAGCTTCTTCATCAGGCAGTACCACTTCCCAGCTTTCAACCCAGGTAATCGCGACTTTCTGATCCAAAGAGTGGTCTACATCTGGATCATCTTCGTTGAAGAATTCGCTGACCATGACTGACATGCCAGATTCCAGCTCTAGCACTGAATCCAGCGTCATGCCCTTGTAGTTGCGCTCGCGAACGTAACCGATAATGCCATTGCCAGAATCTGCTGCCTCGATTTCTTCGATACGCAGATCTTCAGGGCGAAGCAGGACTTTAACGCGGTCACCCGCTTTAACGTCCAACTTACAGTAAACCTGACATTCACGGCCTTCGATGGTGGCAGTAATGCGCTCTTCATCGATACGGGCAATAACATCAGCGTCAAACACGTTGATTTCACCGATGAAGCGAGCAACGAATAGGTTTGCTGGTTCTTCATAAATTTCACGAGGTGTGCCGTCTTGAACCACTTCACCGGATTTCATTACGATGATGCGATCCGACATCGATAACGCTTCTTCTTGATCGTGAGTAACGAAGATGAAAGTAATGCCAAGCTTACGCTGGAGTTGTTTCAGCTCAATCTGCATTTGCTTACGCAGTTTGTAGTCCAGCGCAGAGAGGGACTCATCAAGCAGCAGTACTTTTGGTTTATTCACGACAGCGCGAGCAATCGCGACGCGTTGCTGTTGACCGCCCGAAAGTTGATGAGGTTTGCGTGGTGCAAATTGTTCCAGTTGAACCATGCGAAGGGCTTCCATCACACGTGGTTCGATTTCACTTTCAGCGACTTTCTGCATGCGCAGGCCGAAAGCAACGTTATCGAACACTGTCATGTGTGGGAACAATGCATAGCTTTGGAAAACGGTATTAACATGACGATGTTCTGCGGGGATAGCAGTAACGTCCTGCTCATCAATGATAATTTGGCCATCGTCTGCATCTTCAAGACCAGCAATCAAACGAAGTACTGTGGTCTTGCCACAACCTGACGGACCTAGAATTGTTAAAAACTCACCGTTGTTAATTTCAAGATCGAAGTTAGAGATGATCTCTTTACCATCGAAGCTCTTACACAGTCCTTTTAACTGGACAACGGGTTTTTTAATTGGTTGTGTTGCGTTCAATTCTACTCTCACTCCTTACACCACGGGCGATTAGCTAAGTAAAAATTCCCCTAAAAATTAGACCGCGCATGATAGACGTGCGAATCATGAAGTTAAAGCGTTTTTTTGTGTTTTATCGGGAATTTTTCGCCCTGAATTGACGCGGCATAAGAAAATGTAGAAACCGCGAACAAAACCGATTCTTGTGACCTGCATCATCCATTTGAGGACGCGGGCGCCCGCAAGTATAGACCCTTAATGTGACGTCCAAAAATGCGACACCTTGAGACGCATCCAAAAAATATCACCTATAACTTTAAGAGTGGGGAAATTTCTTAGGCTAAAGACAAAAGTTACTTTGTTATGAATAAACAACAGTTGAGCAACGCACTGCACGTTGGCGGTACCTTAGAAAATGCGCTGAGTGGTGATTACAACTTGAGTGCTTCCAGCGTGGTTCAAGAAGCCGTTAAGCTAACGCAAAAGCATTTTTGGCAATTTCTGCCAGCGACAGTGATTTTGACCATTGCGCACATTCTGATTTTTCTTGTGGCATTGACCATCATGAATGGCACGCCTTATTCGGTGATGGAGGCCTTTATAGGCAAGCAGCAAATGACACCTGATCTTATGGCGTCGGCCAGAATTGCTGTTTTCGCAGCCACGGTACTGTCTGCACCACTTTATGCTGGTGCGAGCTTGATGGGTTTAAGCCATGCGATAGGCTTTAGAACCAAACCTAGGCATATCATAAAGGGGTTGGCTTATGGTTTGGCGGTGACGTTGGCAATGAGCTTTATCAACGCATTACAAAGCTTCAGCAGCCAACTCATTCCGTTGCTGGGCATTTTCCTCGGCATTACCTTTTCCATGACCATTTTGCTTATCTGTGAAAAACGGCTGCGTCCGGTGGAGGCGATGATCGTTTCATTTAGGGCGATTATAAAAAAACTGATACCATTGACCTTGGTTTACATCGTCATTGCCATCTTGTTTGTCTTTTCTTATGCGACTGCAGGATTGGCCTTGGTCTGGGCACTACCATTCATGTTCAATGTGAAGGGCGTGCTTTACCGTGAAATGTTCGGTGTTGGTATTGAAGTGACCGTGTCACAGGAGGGAGATGACGATTCTTCTTCTGATGGCGGCAATAAAGAGGTTTTCAACGCGTAAATGAAGCTTTCCCATGCTGTATTGGCTTCGGCTCTATTTATTTCTGCGTGTAGCGACGCCCCACAATCTCCCATCACAGTAGACAATCTGCAGCCGGCTTCACCACCACCTTCGATGGTCGTGAAGCCTGATTTTGGCTCTTATCAAATCGTAGATGAGAAGAAAAAAGCGTTCGTGGCTTTCATGAAACCCGGCATCAATTACGTTAACGGACTTATCAAAGATGCACGAGCGCGTCTGATTGAACTAGATAAAGGTAAAGCTCCAAATCAAGAAGACAAAGCGTTTGTTGCACGTGTGGCAGAGCTCTTTAATCTGCCTTTACCTGAAAGCGGTGCCGATAAAGCGTGGTACAAGGAAGCGTTAAAACGTGTCGATGTGATCCCGGCAGACCTTGTTCTGACCCAGGCAGCGAAAGAATCTGGGTGGGGCACATCACGCTTTGCCCGCGAAGGAAATAACTACTTTGGACAGTGGTGTTACACTTCTGGCTGCGGCATGGTGCCAAGCGCACGTTCGCAGGGTAAAACCCACGAAGTTGCCGTGTTCAAAGATACTTACCAATCAATCCGCGCGTATTTCCTTAACGTCAACCGCAATAAAGCGTATGCCCCGTTGCGGGATATCCGAGCTGACTTGAGAAAATCAGGAGAGCCTATCTCGGGCGTTGCTTTGGCTAATGGATTGAAAAGTTATTCTGAACGCGGCCAAGCTTATGTCGAAGAAGTGCAAAGCATGATTCGATACAACGAGAAGTATTGGAGCCAAGGATGATTAAAGGACTTACGGCTGTCTTGTTGGCAGCTGTAATTTCAGCACCTACTGCTGCGGCGCAGGTAAAGTTCAGTTATAGCAAGCTATACACCCAGCTTAAGCATAACTATGGTGAAAACCATCCAGACGTAAAAATTGGGTATTTTATGGTTTCTCCTTCTTCAGGGGCGACTTGTCAAATCACCAAAGCCTGGATGACCAAAAAAGCACATTACGAAGAGTTTGAGATCCCAGCATCGCAAGAACTACCACTTCCCATTGATAACCACCTCCGTAAAGTGAATCCGGATGTGTTTATTGAAACGGCTGGCACCCAAGCTTGTGATATTTCATTCCAGGTGTTGGCAAAGAACAGTTTTGGTTCTGAAGTGACAGAAGAAGAGGTGAATAACCTGGTTCCTCAGATGACGACCATGATGCAGGATTTAGGCGGTATGTTCGCTTCTTGGTTTATGCCGGAAGTGGAAGGTGTGACTGTACATTTTGCTGATGCACAACCTGAGCTGAAAACCTCAGAAGGGCGCACAATCGATGTAAATGGCAAGGTCGCTGTTATACGTGCTTCCGAGCTAAAAAGTGGTGAACGTGTCTTCTTCCCGCAAGAACCGCTGAAAGTGACGCCCTGGATTCCGCAAAGTTAGCCGCTTAGCGTATAAAAAAGAAAAAGCCCGCTGTTGCGGGCTTTTTTTATCTCTGCTGGTCAGCTTAGTTCACTTGAACCACGTCCAGTTTCAGCGATGGATCAAATTCAACCACATCGTCTTCTGAGGGTTGTGTATCACTGAATTGTTCTTTATCGAATGCAGTATCACCACCATTAATGACACCAGAATCTTTATCGATGCTCTTAAAGTCGAACAGTTCGAAGTCAGCCAGATGTGATGGCACCACGTTCTGCATGGCACGGAACATGGTTTCGATGCGACCAGGGAAACGACGGTCCCAATCGCGCAGCATTTCTTTGATCACCTGGCGTTGCAGGTTTGGCTGCGAACCACACAGGTTACATGGAATAATCGGGAACTCAGCGGCTTCTGCATAACGCTCGATATCTTTCTCACGGCAGTACGCCAGAGGACGAATCACAACGTGTTCACCGTTGTCGGAAACCAGTTTAGGTGGCATGCCTTTCATCTTGCCGCCGTAGAACATATTCAGGAACAAGGTTTCAAGAATGTCATCACGGTGGTGACCCAGTGCAATCTTGGTTGCGCCCAGCTCTTTAGCCGTGCGGTAAAGAATACCGCGACGCAGGCGAGAACATAGCGAACAGGTGGTTTTACCCTCTGGCACTTTGTCTTTAACAATCGAGTAGGTGTCTTCTTCTACAATCTTGTACTCAACACCAAGACCATCAAGATATTCAGGCAGCACATGCTCAGGAAAACCCGGTTGCTTCTGATCCAGGTTTACTGCAATGAGTTCAAAAGAAATCGGTGCGCTTTTCTGCAGACTCTGCAGAATCTCCAGCATGGTGTAGCTGTCTTTACCGCCACTCAGACAAACCATGATACGGTCGCCGTCTTCAATCATGTTGAAGTCAGCAATGGCTTGGCCGACGTTACGGCGAATGCGCTTTTGCAACTTATTCTGGTTGTACTTTTGTGCTTTGGTGATTTCTTGATTCGACATGTTAATACTAAGTGCCTCTAAAATTTCTCTACGCGATCAAGCCAGCCGATGGCATATGGTAATGGCACATCGCTCCCCGATGCGAAGGTTAGGCGCGTATGATACGGATTTCGTGGCAGGATGCCAGTGCCGAAGGGAAATAGAGTTAAAGTCATAGACAAAGAAAAAGCGCCTTTCGGCGCTTTTCAAAATATGTTTCTCAGCCTAAGCCAACATTAGGTGCGAGCGGGCTGACATAACCGTCAGGTTTAATCGCTAAAACGTCACAGTTGAGTTGGTCAATAGTATGTTCAGCGGTATTGCCGATAAAGATGGCCGACAATCCCACACGTCCTGTTGTTCCCAGTATCACTAACTCAGCATCAAGCTCTTTGGAAACTGCGGGGATAACATCCTCGGGCAAACCTTCCAGGCAGAAAGTCTGCTCTTCATCAATGCTATGTTTTTGCCGCAATGCTTTCATCTGAAGCAAATGGTGTCCTCTCACGGCGTCAGTGTATGAAGCAGGATCGAACTCAGGAAGCTCTATCGTGACGTTCACCGGTGTTGCAGGGTAGGCGTTAACGAGGTTCACTTCTGCGTTAAGAAGTTTACTCATCGCTTTTGCTTCATCTATCAGTTTGTCGTTGAGCGGCTCATGGGTTTCATTTTCAGAAGAAACATTCACCGCGGTGAGGATCTTTCCATGCTCAGGCCAGCTATGTTCTTTCACGAGAAGAACGGGGCATGGGCATTTTCGAAGCAGGTGCCAGTCAGTTGGCGTGAAAATCAAAGAACCGAGCTTATCGTGCTGATGGGTCGCTTTGATAAGCAAGTCATGCTCTCCATCAAACACTTTTGCGATCATGCTTTCGTAAGGGCGATTGTGCCAGACAAGGTGTTTTACAACGTCTATCCCTTCACACGCATTGTTTTCAACGACTGAATCTATCCATTCTTCTCGCTGTTTGAGCACGCCTGCACGCATTGCCTGACGCTCTTCTGCGGAAAGCATAGAGGTCATTTCATAAGAAAAGTCATAGATGGCAAGGAATAGGGTTATTTTGACAGGCGCAGAAGATTTTCTCGCGATATCCATCGCGCGGGAGAGCGCGGGTTGTTCTTCGTGGTCGGGATCGATAGCGACGAGCAAGTTGGTATATCTGTTCATAACAACCTCCAGCTGGGTGATGCCGATACTTTAATTTAACCCATTGTGGCAGGAGTTTGCGATAAATTCAGATAGATAAACGTAAAAAAAGAGAAATGGCGCGTGTAGCGCCATTCCATAAGTCATTTGTAAAGCAGGGGGATTTACTTGGAAACACCCGCCAAACGGCTTAATTCATCGTGGTCAAGAATCGTAATGTATTTGCCTTTAACACTTAGCATGCCGCTCTTTTGGAAACGGCCAAGCAGACGGCTGATGGTTTCAACAGTTAAGCCAAGGTAATTACCGATATCACCACGTGTCATCGTCAAACGGAACTCTTTTGCTGAAAAGCCACGCTGAGAGAAGCGGGTAGACAGGCTGTGTAGGAATGCGGCTAGACGTTCTTCTGCATTCTTCTTAGAAAGAAGCAGGATCATTTCCTGATCACCTTTGATTTCGTTACTCATCAAACGCATGATCTGCTGACGAAGCTTAGGCATTTTGCCTGATAGGTCATCAAGAATCTCAAACGGGATTTCACATACCATAGAAGTTTCCAACGCCTGCGCAAAGCTAGGGTGGGACATATGGTTTATCGCGTCAAAGCCAACGAGATCTCCAGCTAAGTGGAATGCTGTGATTTGCTCATCACCTTGCTCGGTGATGGTGTAGCTTTTGATGGTGCCGGAACGGATGGCGTACAACGAACGAAGTTGATCGCCCGCTTGGAATAATGGCTGACCTTTTTGAATCGGCTTTTTACGCTCGATAATTTGGTCAAGCTGATTCAGCTCACTCTCGCTTAACGTAAAAGGGATACAAAGCTGACTGATGCTGCAGTCCTGACAATGGATTGCACAACCGCCAGATTGAACACGTTTAGTAGGAATTTTGTCTTGAATCATGAGCCTGCTTAGCCAAATTGATTTGAGTCAATATTTTACCATTTCCGGAAGAGAAAGCGAGACTTAGTACAACTGATTGTATACAGAATAAGCGGTAACAATTCCGTACATTAGCAGTATCAATGATGAGAACCTTCTAAATATCAGATTGTTAAGGAGGTTCTTGGTTGCTTCTGCAGCAGAGCCAACCAAAATCATTGCGGGGAGAGTTCCTAAACCAAATGCGAGCATTATCAACAATCCATCTAGTGCATTTCCAGCCACAGCTGCCCAGCTCAACGCCGAATATACCAACCCACAAGGCAACCAGCCCCACAACATACCAAATGGTAAAGCCGCGAAGGGGGAGCGCAACGGAAGTAACTTAGTGGAAAGGGGTGAAAGACGTTTCCAAAGCACTTGGCCTATTCTCTCCACATAGGCAAGGCCATTCCAGAACCGACCAATGTACAAAGCAAGCAAAATCATCATGATAGCAGCGGCCAATCTTAGCCACAGTAGCTGTTGTGTGATTTGAGTGACACCGATAACACCTGCTACTAATCCACCTGCAATCGCACCAATCAAGCCATAAGAAAGCAGGCGTCCGCCATTGTAAAAGAGAAGGAAAGGGAGCTTATGTTGATTTTGGGGAGTCCCCATGGAAACAGCGGCGGCGACACCGCCACACATTCCTAAACAATGGCCTGCACCCAGCAGGCCAACTGTAAAAGCAGCAATGAGATCACTTATAGGCATTATTTTTGATCCGACGAGGTATCGCTCTGTTTCTTTGATGAGGATGTTGACTCATCCTCATCAAGAAGGATGTTCATGCCTTGTCTTTCAAGATCTTCAAATTGCTCGGATTTTACCGCCCAGATAAAAATCCCTACGGCGACACAAACCAAAGCAATTGCGATGGGGATGAGGATATACAGACTTTCCAAACCGTTACTCTCCCTTCAGCTTTTCAATGAGGTCTTTCTTAAATAAACGAAGCGAGTTCGTAACGACGATCACTGAACTGCCTGACATACCAGCTACCGCCACATAAGGTGCGACAAATCCCATCACCGCCAGCGGCAAAATCACAAGATTGTATCCTAATGCCCAAGCCAGATTCTGACGAATGATTTTTTGGGTAAAAGCCGCCAATTTGCGCGCATCGAGTAGCTTGGTGAGGTCATCACCGAGCAATACCATATCCGCAGAGGCTTTAGCCACGTCTGTGCCACCACCCATGGCAACCGAAAGGTGTGCACCAGCGAGCACAGGCGCATCGTTCACCCCATCACCAATCATCATGGTTATTTGGTCTTGCGGTAGAGAATTTAAATACTCGAGCTTACCTTGCGGCGATACACCCGCGACCAGTTCATCAATGCCCAACTTATCAGCGACAGCTTGAGCTGTGGCTGAGTTGTCGCCGGTTAGCATGGTGACTTTGATACCAGCTTCGTGGAACTTCTCGATCAGCGTTTTGCTTGACTCACGGATTGGGTCAACAAGCAAATATGACGCTACCGCCTCACCATTTCGGGATAGCCAAATCTGGTGTGTACTTTGCTCGGAAATTTGCGTGTTGTTTAATGCAAACTGAGGTTTGCCGATACGCCATTCGTCACCATCGATTTGACCTTTTAAACCTTCACCGATGACGTTTTCGACGTTCTCCAACCCCTTAGTTTTATCAAAGCCGCTAAAAGCTTCCGCGATAGGGTGGTTAGCATAGGACTCCAAAGACGCTGCGATGGCAGTTGCCTGGTTTGCATCAATGTCTGCGTAAATCTGGGTATCAGAAATTGAAACGTTGCCTTCAGTCAGTGTGCCGGTTTTATCAATGACTACACGGTTAATGTGCGTCAGCGTTTCGAATACATGCCCCCGACGCAGAAGAATACCGAGTTTGCCGAAGGTGGATGTCGAGCAAGTTAGTGCGGTAGGTGTCGCCAATGACAACGCACAAGGGCAGGTTGCGACCAATACAGAAAGCATGATCCAGAAAGCGTCTTCTGGGCGATGACTTTGCCAGTACCACCATGTACATGCCGAAATGACAAGAATGGCCGCCACAAAATAGCGTGCGACGATATCAGCAATTTCAGCCACTCGCGGTTTGGCAAGCTGCGCTGCATCCTGGAGCTCAACAATATGCGCAATAAGGGAGTCTTTTTTCTCTGCCGTTACCTTTACGTTAACGTTTCCGTCAATATTCATGGTGCCCGCATAGACATGCTCACCACTTTGACGTGATTCGGGCATGGACTCACCAGTCAGCATGGATTCGTCAACTGTCGTTACGCCATCTACGACCAATCCATCTGCAGGGAAGGGTTCACCAGGTAATACACGCACGACATGACCAATGGTCAGCGACTTAGCAGGGATTTGCTCACCCGATGCCAGTGTCGCCAGACGCGGGATCAGCTTAAGCAAGTTTGCGCTTGCAGCAGCTGCCGTTCTTCGGGCTCGCATTTCAAGGAATCGGCCAACCAGCAGGAAGAAAGTAAACATGGCGATAGATTCAAAGAATACTTCGCCTTTTCCAGTCACTGTGGCATACAAGCTGGCGAAATAGGCAAACAAAAGCGCGATTGAAACAGGAACATCCATTCCGAGCGTTCGGGCTTTGAGGTTTCGCCAAGCGTTGATATAGAAAGGCATTGCAGAATAGAGTAGAACCGGTGTTGCAAATATCAGGCTTACCCAGCGGAAGTAATCCCGAAACGCTTCGTCCATGTCTCCGAACACTTCGAAGTACATCGCCACAGCTAGCATCATGACCTGCATGGTCGCGAGACCAGCAATACCCAACTTATAAAGGTATTGCTTCATGGTGTGGTGATATTGCGCTTCTTGATTATCGGCTTCGAATGGTGCTGCTTTGTAGCCAAGCTCGTGAATCTTATTTAGCAGAGTACTGAGTTTGTTTTTTGATGGATCCCAACGAAGCGTTGCTCGGTTGGTTGTGGTGTTGACGCGAATGCGCGAGACACCTTCTTGGCCATTTAGTTGTTTTTCAATCAACCAAGCGCATGCGGCACAGGATACGCCATCGACTGACAAAACAACTTCATCTATCCCGCCTTCATGACGCACGAATTCCTGTTGGACGTCTTCGTTGTCATAAAGAGAAAGTGATTGAAGTTCTTCAGGTACGAGGCTGGCTCTTTCTGCCGGGGCAGTGCGGTATTCGTAGTAAGAGGTGAGGCCGTTTGCCACAATGGTGGTGGCGACCGCTTCACATCCAGGGCAACACATAATTCGGGTGGCGCCCTGAATCTCGACTTTATAAGAGTCACCGGTAAGAACCGGCTCTCCACAGTGATAACAATCTTTCGTCATTCCTTGCTCTGACCATACAACTCTACTGGGTCATCAGATGGGAAATTTGCGCGGCCATTTAGCGCCCACGTCCCATCAAATGCGTTAACTTCAACGTACCAAGGGCCAGTGAGCGGTTCGCTCAGGGCGAGTCGGTAGCGACCGGAAGCATCAGCGTTGACCATCTGTTCGATATCTCTATCAGCAAGCGTACGGTGTTGGAATGTAATTTTTAGAGTAGGGTATTGCGTTAGCTCACCTTTATCCAAGGTGAAAATAGCGGTGTCATTCTGTGCAGACAGGAAAGCGGAGATGGCGAGCTCATCGGCTTTCTTCAAGCGGGATATGTCGATGTTAATCCCTTTACCTTCTTTGTAATAATCTTCGGCGACAAGGGATACCTGATTTTTGCTGAACAATGCAAAAGTGAAAAGACTGGCAACGACAACGCTACCTGGAAGGGCTATCAGGAACCAGGGCCAAAACTGCTTATACCATGGCTTAATCATATCGCTTTCCTGTGTGAACTGAATTCTTGGGGAAAAAAGCCCCTGCAAGCAGGGGCTTAACTAACTACTTATTGATTTTATTGGTTTTGCGGTGTGCTTAACTGCCAGACATAAGCAGAAAGCAGCTGGATCTTGTCTTCGTCCAGAATGTCTTTCCAAGCTGGCATAACGCCTTGGCGACCATAGCGAATGGTTTCTTCAACGGCTTTACGAGAGCCGCCGAACAGCCACACGTTGTCAGTCAGATCAGGTGCACCAAATGCTGGGTTACCTTTACCGTCTGTACCGTGACATGCTGCACACACAACAAAGCGTGTTTTACCTTTCGCAGCTTCCTGAGCGTCAACCTTACGGCCCGACAGGCTCAGTGTGTAAGAAGCGACTTCACGAACGCCATCTTCACCCAGCGCGTCAAGCCATGATGGCATATTACCCACTCGACCATTAACCAGAGTCGCTTTAATGGTTTCTGGCTCACCGCCATACAACCAAGCTTCGTCGGTTAGGTTAGGGAAGCCAGACTGACCTCGAGCATCAGAACCGTGGCACTGAGCACAGTTTTGAATGAACAGGCGTTGACCCACTTTAATTGCTTCAGGGTTCTTAGCAATTTCAGTGATATCTTGCAGTTCATCCGAACCAGGCTTATATGCGAGTTTGCGGAAGGTTTCGCCGAAAATCGCATTCGCAGATGCTAGCTCACGCGCATACTGGTCGATACCGTCGCTGTTAGCCAGCAACTGACGTGACTCTTCAATATTCGCAACGTCCTGAGCGGAACTCTGCCAATTGAAAACGCCTTTCCAGTTACCCAGACCAGGATACAGTACGAAGTAAACCGCGCCGAATACGATGGTCGCCCAAAACATGTACGACCACCACTTCGGCAGTGGGTTGTTCAGCTCACGAATACCATCGTATTCGTGGCCCATATCTTCACCATCAGCCACGCCATCAAGGTCTTTGCTACACCAAATAATCAGTGCGGCACAACCCACTAGGGTACCAATGGTAATGACAGTGATAAATAGACTCCAAAACGTAGTCATTTGTTATCTTCTCCTGTCTTCTTATCGCCTTTCTCCTCGTCAGCGAAGACGAGGTTAGCAGCTTCGTCGAATTCCTTTTTACGGCGACTGCTATAGGCCCAAAGCACAATCACAATGAAGCAGACGAAAATCGCTAGCGTCCATAGGGCATGAAAAGATGCCATAAGAGCTCCTTATTTCATCGCGTGGCCGAGTGACTGCAGGTAAGCGATGATGGCATCCATCTCCGTTTTACCTTCAACGTCTGTTTTCGCATTTGCGATTTGCTCATCAGTGTATGGAACACCGAACATATCGCGGAAAACAGTCAGTTTCTTAGCTGTGTTGTCGCCAGTCAGAACATTCTCTTCCAACCAAGGGAAGCCAGGCATGTTTGACTCAGGCACAACCGCACGAGGGTCGATAAGGTGAACGCGGTGCCACTCATCAGAGTAACGATCACCAACGCGCGCCAAATCTGGACCTGTACGCTTGGAACCCCATAAGAATGGATGTTCCCAAACACTTTCACCCGCCACAGAGTAGTGACCATAGCGCTCAGTTTCCGCACGGAAAGGACGAATCATCTGGCTGTGACATACGTTACAACCTTCACGGATGTAAATGTCGCGGCCTTCCATTTCCAGTGCAGTGTATGGGCGCAGGTTATCAACAGGTTCGGTCGTTTGCTTTTGGAACAGCAGTGGTGTGATTTCAACAAGCGCACCGAGACTGATAGCAATGACCGTGAGGATAGCGAAAAGACCAACGTTCTTTTCTACAATTTCATGACGACTAGAACTCATTCGTTGGTCTCCTTATGCTGCTTGCTCAACGGATTTGAGGCTTGCTTTTGGTGCGGCAATCGTCTTGTAGGTGTTGTAAGCCATCAAGAGCATGCCTGACCAGAAGATTGCGCCACCAACGAAACGTACAAAGTAGAACGGATAAGAAGCTTCCAAAGATTCTACAAAGCTATAGGTCAAGGTGCCGTCAGTGTTAACTGCACGCCACATCAGACCTTGCATTACGCCGGAAATCCACATTGCAACGATGTACAGCACGGTACCTACAGTTGCTAGCCAGAAATGGACATTGATCAGGTTGATAGAGTACATGCGCTCTTGCCCGAACAATTTTGGAATTAAGTGGTACACCGCACCGATAGATACCATCGCTACCCAGCCCAAAGCGCCGGAGTGAACGTGACCGATTGTCCAGTCGGTGTAGTGTGACAGTGCGTTAACTGTCTTGATTGCCATCATCGGACCTTCGAAGGTAGACATACCGTAGAAAGACAGAGAAACAATCAGGAATCGAAGGATTGGGTCATAACGCAGTTTGTGCCAAGCACCTGACAGCGTCATAATACCGTTGATCATGCCACCCCAAGAAGGAGCGAACAGGATAACAGACATCACCATACCCAGTGACTGAGTCCAGTCAGGCAGGGCAGTGTAGTGCAGGTGGTGAGGACCCGCCCAGATGTACAGAGATACCAGTGCCCAGAAGTGAACGATAGAAAGGCGATAGGAGTAAACCGGACGACCTGCTTGTTTCGGGACGAAGTAGTACATCATACCCAGGAAACCTGCAGTCAAAAGGAAGCCTACAGCATTGTGACCGTACCACCATTGGATCATGGCATCGATGGCGCCCGCATATATCGAATATGACTTCATTCCGGAAACCGGAATTGCCATGCTGTTTACGATGTGCAGGACAGCGACGGTGATGATAAATCCACCGAAAAACCAGTTCGCAACATAGATGTGCGAGGTTTTACGTTTGATTAGCGTTCCAAAGAACACGATGGCGTATGAAACCCATACGACCGCAATAGCGATATCGATTGGCCATTCCAGCTCAGCATATTCTTTACCACTGGTGAAACCCATAGGTAGTGTTATTGCTGCAGACAGAATGATTGCTTGCCATCCCCAGAAGGTAAATTCAGCCAGCTTACCTCCGAACAGCCTTGTCTGACAGGTGCGCTGTACAACGTAATAAGACGTCGCAAACAGGGCGCTGGTGCCGAACGCAAAAATCACCGCATTGGTATGCAGTGGGCGTAAACGGCTATAAGTCAGATAAGGAATGTCGAAGTTCAGCGCAGGCCATACCAGCTGAGCGGCAATTAGAACACCAACACCCATGCCCACGATTCCCCACAGGATAGTTACCAGGGTGAATTGACGGACAACGCGGTAGTTGTATTCCAGTTCAAGCTGCTTTTCTTGGCTCATATTGCATGCTTCCACTTTTTGATTACTACACTCACGTATTACAAAGTGACTTAAACGTCACAATGCCACCCCAGAAGCAATGCAATGCGAATAGTGATTGATTTATACCCACTTGATGCATTCCATTGCTATTTCATTGTAAAAGTGGCATTTTCATTGGTGATAATACTTCAGTTATTCAGTTAAATACAGGGTCGAACCCACACTCGGTTTACGCTCGGGTAACATTTCTACTAAAACTTTGAGCTCTGTAACACGGGAAAATCATAAATCACATGGCAGCAGAAAAATTAACCACAGGTCGTTTAGTACAAATATTAGTCGTTATGACAGTGCTCGTAACCGCTTTTATTTGGAGAACGGTAGACTATTCCGATACCCAACAAACTTTAAAATGTTCAGTAGTAGCGGGAAGTTGCAGTGTTTCCATTAATGGCGAAACAGTGGAGATTAAAGTGGAAAATCAAGCTGATAATTCGCTTATTATGCTTGTTGATTCAGTCTATGTACCCGGTGAGTTGCAGTGGGTGGGTCAGCCTGAAAAAGTCATAACTTCTCACAAAATTTTTGAAAAAGAAGATAGAAAACGGGTCTATATTTATGCTTTACCGGCTGATGTTAATTCTGGGTCAGCGCATAAATGGCTTTTAAACATTGATCGAGATCAATTAGAAATTAACTTTTAACATCGAATTAATATTTGTGCGAATGGCGTTAACAATTTTGAGTTAGGTCATTCAAATTAACTGAACGTCTTAAAATTCACATTAAAGCAGCTAAAGGCTGCTTTTTTACTGCCTGTTAATCTATCAAATCACCAAAATAAAATGCCTGATGCCGCACTGCTTTAGCATGTTCAGAGCACAGGTAATGGATAAGATCTGACGCATCAGTTGCAACATCGGCACACTTTGGACCCTGAGTGTATTGATCCCCGCCAATGACGACATGATTCACTTTTAATCCTTTGTGAACAGTTTTATTGGAATGGGCGAGTTGGCATAACTTTAAGTGAAGCGCTTTCAAAGAGTCGCTAGCATCTTCGCATTTATCGGGAACGATAACGTAGGTCAAGGTGAGTTCATCAATAGTGCCAGAGGCGTTAGCTTTAAGCGAAGCAAAGAAGGTTTCATCCAGCGGCATCTTGAGTTGGTCAATCGTGCTTTCAGATACCAGCACGACCAAACCATCAACCGGGGCAACATTCGACGTAGCCCAGTCAAACTCGTCAGCAATCATTGGGCGATTGAAGGGCAGGCAATGTCGATATCTGACTCTTGGCTCATCGGCAGCAATGGCATATCCGTCTTGCTCATTGTCTGCCAAATACACCACAGTATTCCCTTTTTGGGCGAGGCGCTTGCTAATTATTTGTCCTAGTGGGAGATTCGCATTAATGACGATATAAAGCTGGCTATCCATTGCTCAAGCGGAGTTTTTGGTCGATGTCGGCGATTCTATCGTCTATTAATAGAGAATTCAGTGATTAAGCGAAAAGAATCACGGTAAAAACTGGTGTTTGCAGAAGTGAGAAGGCTATTATTGAAGGTATTGCCGCAACCAAGCTGTGTAGATGTAAATGAGAATTGCGACATCATCATCAACCGCCCCCAAAGCCTGTGAGGCCATACAAGACATAGTCAGGGAGATATCTCAAAAAATCTCCTCTCCTTCGCTCATGCTTGTTTATTACACAGAAACGCAAGACGCTGAAGCGATCAAACGTGAACTGAATACGCATTTCCCCAATACCTATGTCATTGGTTGTTCCTCATGTCAGGGAACCATGACGGACAAAGGTTACGTCGGCGGGCATTCTATTTCAGTGTGGGCCGTTGAAGATGCAGACGGTGCATATGGGTCGGCACTCTGCGAATTAAAAGAAGGTGACGACATCGCCGAATCCGCGCGGATAGTTCTCAGCAGAGCTATTGATAGCAGTGGACGTCCCGGAGAGTTGCCCGCACTCATCACATTACATGCCACACCGGGTCATGAAGAAACTATTCTTCAGGCTATTCGAGAAGAGCTCGGTGTCAATATTCCTATTATTGGTGGTTCAGCCGCTGATGACGGTGTCAGTGGTAAATGGTCTCTGATGGATAACGCGCGCGTAACGTCTGAAGGCATTGCCATGGCTGTCTTTTTCCCCTCCGCTCGTGTTAGCTATTCATTTCACAATGGCTATGCCGCCATGGGGTCAAGTGCGGTCGCTACCAAGGTAGACGGTCGTACACTCGTCGAATTGGATGGTAAACCTGCTTTTGATGTCTACGGAAAGTGGTATTTCAACGCCACAGGCAATGCTATCGATCCCGATGGACTATTTGCCCAGTCAACGCTTTTTCCCCTGGGTCGTCAGACAGGCGAAATCCATGGAATGCCTTACTATACGCTTTCTCACCCAGCCACAGTCTCTCCGGAAGGTGGCATTCAGATGTTCTGTAATATTCAGGAAGGTGAGACAGTTCATTTCATGTCCGGCACGACGGAAATGTTGGTGTCGAGGGCTGGGCGCGTTGTAGATTCAGCCAACGACCACGACAAGAATACCTGTGACCCAATCGGCGGATTAGCGATATATTGTGCAGGATGTATGCTGCATGTTAGCGATTCTCTGCACAGCGTCGCGGCGAACATGCGACTATCAATGCACCATGCCCCCTTTATTTGCCCGTTTACCTTTGGCGAGCAAGGACAGTTCCTCGGCGGAGAAATTGCCCACGGAAATTTGATGATATCCGCCGTACTGTTCCACAAGGATGAGCTATGACAGGCGCAATCTCAGAGAAGTTGCAGGAAACACTGTTCGAACTGAACCGTGTTGAAGAGAGAGAGCAAAAGTTCAAGGAAGAAAACCGCGCGATTCTGTCAGCGATCTCCGCGATGTCTGGTGCCAGCAACAAAATCGAAGTGTTCAACACGCTGTTGAAAGTGATTGAGCGCTATGTTTCTTTTGATAATGCTGTGGTGCTAACCCGTAACAAAGAAACGGAAGACAAATATTCCTGTTTGGTGTCCACATCACCACACGTAGAAAACTTTATCTGGGAAGACGGCGGGACTTTCTCCCGCTGCGTTAATGGCCAGACCGTCGTACTTTATGCGCCAGAAAGAGTGAAAGAATTCTCCTTGTTGCAAGGCGATGATTTTGACTCGTGCCGCTCCGCGCTGATCACCGGGATGACGGTGAATGCCAGTGAGTCGATCCTCATCCTGTTCGCTTCAGAAAAGGGGCGTTTCCAAACCAAATCACAACAGGTTATTGAGCGTTTCCGACCGTTAATCGAACGCACAATCATCGATATTGACTACCGCGAACGTCTCCAGTGTTTGGTGTCAGTCAAGACTCAGGAATTGACCGCGAGTCGCCAGCGTTTTCGTGACTTTGCGAAAACTGCCGGTGACTGGTTCTGGGAAATCAATAATAACCTTCAGTTCACCTATCTTTCTTCGCCATCAAATGAATCATTCTCTGCTGAGCCGCAGGGAATAATGAACCAGTTGAATCGCCAGCCGGATGTGAAACACAAATTACTCGACTTGATTCAACTTGAACAACCATTCTCTGAAGTGGAGTGGAAAGTATTCCAAGAAGGGAGAGAGCAGTGGATCAGCTTGTCAGGTCGACCGTATTACGACAAGCGTGGGAACTGTATGGGGTTTCGGGGTACGGCGAAAGACATTACAGCCCGAAAGCAGCGGTTACACGAACTGCAACAGGCAAGACAACAGGCAGAATCTGCCAACGCCGCGAAATCCCAATTTCTGGCAATGATGAGTCATGAAATCCGTACGCCACTCAATGCGGTAATGGGGTTACTGGATACGTTGCAACAATCGCCACTGGATGACGAGCAAACCGTTTGGGTTTCCCAAATGGATAAATCAGCTCAACTGCTCCTTACCATCATTAACGATGTACTTGATTTATCGAGAATTGAATCAGAACGCTTCTCTCTGCATCCTGAAAGTATCAACCCACGTGACAGTGTCACTGTTGTGTTCAGCCAACTCAACGAAGTTTCGTCCCGTAAAGATATCAAAATGGAAATGGACATCGCCGATGATGTACCTGACAACATTTATCAGGACGGAAACCGCTTCACCCAGATCTTATTAAATCTGGTTGGTAACGCAGTGAAGTTTACCGAGCACGGTAAAGTCAAAGTCTCAATGCGTGTCCGTAATGGAAGATTGAAGCTCTCCGTGAAAGATACCGGAATTGGTATCAACGCCGAACGTAAAAAAGATGTGTTCCTGCCGTTTACTCAGGCAGATGGCAGCATTACCCGCCAATATGGTGGAACCGGTCTGGGGCTTTCCATCTGTAAAAAGTTGGTGACCATGATGAACGGCAGCATCGACTTTGACAGCGAGCCAGGTGTAGGCACCACCTTCTATATCGATATACCTCTTATTGAGCCTTCGCCGACAGAGCAGGTGAAAAAAGACAATGTTGAAGAAAGTGACCTTCACGCATTGAGCATTCTGGTAGCAGAAGACAGCAAAGCCAACCAGATGGTGGCAAAGCTGATGCTGGAGAAAGCGGGGCACCATGTCGTCGTCGCGAACAATGGCAAAGAAGCGGTCGATTTGGTTCATGATGGACACGTCCAGTTCGATATGATTCTGATGGACATGTCGATGCCAGTACTTTGTGGTATTGAAGCGACCAAGCAACTGCGCGCTGAAGGCTATGAATTACCAATTATCGCTTTGACAGCCAACGCAATGAATGAAGACAAAGAACGTTGCATGGAAGCCGGAATGGATGACTTTGTTACCAAACCTATCCGTGCTGTAGTACTAAAACAGGCGTTACAGCGTCACGCAAAGGTTAAAGAGTGAGCGGGTTGGGTGCTCTTTGTCCGACTTCGGCCAGAATGTGACGCCGTCACATTTTTACAATCTGTCGTTCCACCTCTATATCCTCGTGATTATTGCGGCTTAACAGATAGTTACTGAACGCCTGCGCGATAGGCGACAGTGCCTTGTCACTTCGATGAACCAAATACCAATGCCGAATGATCGGCATGTCTTCCACATCCAGCACTTTAAGTTTTCCTGCTTCCAACTCTAACGAAATGGTATGGCTGGAAACGATTCCTAAACTTAAACCGGCAGACACCGCTTGCTTAATCGCTTCACTGGCACTCATTTCCGCCGAGACATTTAGTTCGTGCCCGTGTTGAAGGAAAAAGCGCTCAATCGAAAATCGTGTTCCCGAACCTTTCTCTCTCACAACCATTGGCTCTTTCGCTATCACAGATAAAGGAATCTGCCTTTGTTGGCAGAGCGGATGATTAACAGGGGCGATGACTACCAATGGGTTCTCCATAAATACCGTCGCTTCTACATCAAACTCCGCTGGCGGTTTTCCCATGATCACCAGGTCACAATCATTACTTTTAATGTCTTTCAGTAATTGTTCGCGGTTCGTGACTTTCAAGCTGATTTTTATCTCTGGGTGTTGCTGAGAAAACTCAGCCAGCAGCTTAGCCGCGAAATAGTTTGCGGTGCTGGCGACGGTCACTTTGAGTTTTCCGCAGGTCAGTGATTTCATTTTTTCAAACGCATCTTCGGCATCGCGTAGCTGCTCGGAAATGCGTTCGCAGTAACCCAGAAGCTCCTCGCCGGCATGAGTGAGAAATAGGGATTTCCCTAAATGCTCAAACAACGGCAAGCCGATATTGTCTTCGAGTTGTTTTATCTGCATCGAAACAGCAGGCTGAGTGAGGTGCAGTTCAGCGGCAGCGCGCGTGAAACTTAAATGCGTTGCAACTGCCTGAAAAATATTGAGCTGTCTTAACGTCAAATGCATAACAACCTTCCTTGTTTCTTATGCAGAGAGTGCTTTTAATGAACAGCGAATGATTAGGCAGATGTCCGGGTAATGCTCGCGAACAAGTTCGGTAATACATCAGGCAGTCTGTTGGCATCATCCAAAACTGAATAATGGCCTTCACCAAATATCTGAGCGACGTAATTGTCCGCGTCCGGATCTATCGTCAGACAGAATGGAGTGATGCCTTGCATTAACACATCATCGATAGCATGTTTGGTATCAGCCTGAAGATAAAGCGGATCACGGCTGTCTATGTCCGCAGGTTCTCCATCGCTGATCATTAACAGTAGTTTTTTTCGCTGGGGTTGCTGAGCCAAATATGTTTTGGCGTGTCGCAACGCTGCGCCCATTCGGGTTGATAATCCGCCTTCCATTGCAGCTAACCGGGACTTTGTTGTGTCATCGTAGGCTTCATCAAAATCTTTAAAGCGTTGGTAGCGAACATCACTTCGTCCGTTGGAACTGAACCCATGAATGGCAAATGGATCACCAATACCATCAATCGCATTTGCCAACATCACTGTCGCTTCCTGGGCAATATCCAACACTCTGATATCACCATGATTTCCAGGTAGTACTTCCATGGTCGATTGAGAAAGATCCAGTAGAACCAATACGGCTAAATCCCGCTCACGCCGAATAAGCCTCTGGTCAATGTTCATATCCGGCAGCGCGCCACGACGAATTTCCTTCATGGCATCAATGGCCGCATCCAAATCCAATTCGTCACCTTCAAACTGTTTTCTTAGTCTTTGAAGCCCTTTAGGTTGAAGCGCTTCAACGATGGCTTTGATTTTCCTGAGTTGAGCTTGCCGGCTTTCTGCGAGTTCATCGATTTTAGAAGCAGTGCCTTTTTTCACCGAACGCTCGGTGAGAGTTACCCATGCCGGGCGCACTTGATTTGCCACGTAATCCCATTCTGGATAGTGGAAGGGGGATGATATTTGTTGTTTGCCTTCCAGTTCATTCATGCTGACGTTTTCAGGATCGCCATCCCGAAAAAACTCAGACTCCAGAATCCACACTTCTTGCGCGTTATCATCAGCCAGTTCGTTGTCTATTTCATTGACCATTTCCATCACATTGACGGTTCTCTTAACCTGAGGTTCGGAAAGAAGCGGCCATTGATAAAACTCATCACCGTTTTCAAACCAGAGATAAGTATTATCGTCACGATAGCAAAGCTGATTAGGCAAATAGCCTTCATCACTGATCTCTATATCAGAAGCTAAACGACGGGCTAGCTCGTCTGTATGGACTTCCCGTTCATAAGCGTTCTCCATGCTCAACAATGTATTGAATGCATTGACGACGTAAGTGAGATGAGCTGGAGCATCTTCAGCATTACCTGATAGTAATGCCAGTGACAGTTGGTAGGGTTCGCCGTTGCTTTTTTTGATCTGATCAAGATGGAAAGGCATCCATAGCTGACGCAATCCGGAAAAATCTCTGATTGCTAACGCTTCGACGCGGGCATCTTCTATAAGTCCGTAACAGTAGCGCTGAATGCCAGAGTAATCGCCGTGTGGTTTTGGTCTAGAAAACATCAAGTGCGCTGCGGCATGAGTAACAGATGCTCGGTATAAATTTTTTGCTGAAAGTGTTGGATTGCTGGGATCCTGAGCTTCCATGGCATCCGGCAACAAAATGATACCGCTGTGAATAGCAGATATTGGCGAAGAATTTTGTTTATTTTCGGCGTCATTGATCTCAATGATTCTGGGACGGAGAAAGAAATCACGGCCCCAGATGGCGCGGAGGTAAAAATTAAGTTGGCGTTGGGCATCTACAAAAAGGGTACCACGGCGCTGCCTTTGAAAAATATTCTGACTTTCCGGCGACGTCAGTGTGAAGTAACTATTTAGGGAGTCTATCTGGTTTGCATGTAATTTAGCGCCAATGAGTGCCCAGTGACGTAAACCCAAAATGGGTAACGATGTGAGAAAACTGGGGGATCGCGTAAGAAATATCTTAAGGCACCTTGGCGCAGTACGAGCTAATTCCTCAACAAGTTTTTGGTATATGTTAAAGCCTTCCTTTGAGCAAAGCCTTTCCGCGACTATAGGCAGGGTATTCAGATATTGAGATAGGCGCTCTGAACCTAACCATTCAGACAAGGTAACAATGGTATTTTTTATATCAAATGTGACGCTGTTACCTATGTGATTATGAGTATTTGGAACGGATAAAAGGAATGCGGTTATTGATTCATCTGACTGATTCTTAACGAATAAATCTAATGCCGCCGTCAAATATTCATTCAGATCAATGGTACTCATCAGTGCTTCAGCTTCCTGAAAGCCAGTTTCAAAAGCGAGCTTTAATCCATCCGTTTTTTCTACCAGCTGCGCTTCAACTCTTCGTTTATTCGCGCGCATTTTATCGTCCATAATCAGCCCTCTAATATCGAATCAAAAGCAACCTTGAACAGTCGCTTCCAGAGTTTCCCGGATATCAGCGTCATCACTCAGAGGGCGAACCAAAGCCATGTGACAAGCAGCGACGGGGGGGATTCCTTTTTGGATGAGTTGTGCGGTATAAACCAATAGTCGGGTCGAAATGCCTTCGTTGAGCCCATGCCCGACCAGATTCCTGGCATGTTTTGCTATTTGAATGAGTCGGCCTGCCGTTCCTTCATCGATCCCGGTTTCATGGCAAACGATCGAAATTTCGGTTTCTTCATCCGGATATTCGAACTCCAATGCAGCAAAGCGCTGTTTAGTTGACGTCTTAAGGTCTTTCATCAGCGTTTGGTAACCGGGGTTATAAGAGATTACCAGTTGGAAGTCGTTATGTGCCTGAAGCAGTTCACCTTTCTTTTCCAGCGACAGTGTTCGGCGATAGTCAGTCAAAGAATGAATCGCGACGGTCGTATCCTGTCGTGCTTCTACCACTTCATCGAGGTAGCAGATTGCACCAATTCTTGCTGCGGTCGTGAGAGGGCCATCTTGCCAATAGGTGCCATCAGCATTGAGGAGATAGCGACCAATCAAATCAGACGCTGTCATGTCTTCGTGACACGAAATCGTGATAAGTGGTTTACCTAAACGCCAAGCCATATGTTCAATAAAACGGGTTTTACCGCAGCCTGTGGGTCCTTTTAACATCATGGGGATCCGCGAATCATATGCCGCCTGATAAAGAGAAATCTCATCACCGGATTCTTGATAATACGGCTCAGACGCAATCAAATATTGGTTATCCTGGGGCATGCTTTGAATTGCCTGACTCATAACTAACTCCATGTTTCTTTTGCTCGGCTGAAAGGAAAAAGGGCTGGGATACTCAGGACTAAGCGTTCCCAGCCAAGGCCCTATCAAGAGGGTACCCAAGCTACACCGGAGAGAGAGCTTGGGTAGTTCCGGGGTTACTCAAATCCTGGGGCACGGTAGATAACCATCGACGCTCCCTGACTTTGGCGATAATTGTCATAACCAATTAAACGAACATGGTGGTTCGGGTTCAGGTTATGGCAAAGCTGCGCTTCGTTCAGGATCTGATCGACATTGGTTTCACCAAACATGGGCAGTTTCCACATGTACCAAAATGAACCCGTCGCCTCTTCCGGCTCGGTATGCTCAATTGCAGGGTTCCAGCCTTTACTCACGATAAACTCAACCTGACGGCGAATTTGATCAGCAGTCATTCTTGGCAAGTACGAAAAGGTTTCGAACTTTCGGCTGTGCGGGTCCGTCAGTCGCGACGAATAATCCATAACTTCACTCATAAGAATCTCCTTTGGGTTGTCGCAAGTGACTAAGCGTGAACCACGTCCAGCTTGTCTACTGTGTCGAATTCAAACTTAATTTCTTTCCAGGTCTCCATTGCTGCTTTGAGTTCTGGACTGTGTTTCGCTGCAGCGGTGAGAATGTCTTTACCTTCTCGCTCTAGTGAACGGCCTTCGTTACGAGCCTGTGTGCAAGCTTCCAACGCAACGCGGTTAGCGGCTGCACCAGCTGCATTACCCCAAGGGTGACCCAAGGTTCCGCCGCCAAATTGGAAGACTGCGTCATCACCGAAAATAGAGACCAAAGCAGGCATGTGCCATACATGGATACCACCAGAGGCAACAGGAAGTACGCCTGGCATTGAGCCGAAGTCTTGATCAAAGAAGATCCCGCGTGAGCGATCTTCTTTAATGAAGCGGTCACGCATGATATCTATCCAACCCAACGTTGCTTCGCGGTCGCCTTCGAGTTTTCCCACAACGGTACCTGAATGAAGATGGTCACCACCTGAAAGGCGCAGACATTTCGACAGCACTCGGAAGTGAATACCGTGGCGGGGATTTCGATCGAGAACAGCGTGCATCGCTCGGTGAATGTGTAGCAACATTCCGTTCTCACGACACCAATTTGCAAGACCGGTATTGGCGGTAAAGCCTGCAGTGAGGTAGTCATGCATGATGATTGGCATATCGAGTTCCTTGGCGAACTCAGCACGGCGATACATTTCTTCAGGGGTTGGTGCCGTCACATTCAGATAATGACCCTTACGCTCACCGGTTTCTCGTTCGGCACGATGAACAGCTTCAGCC
Source organism: Grimontia sp. AD028 (assembly GCF_000973155.1). NCBI lineage: Bacteria > Pseudomonadati > Pseudomonadota > Gammaproteobacteria > Vibrionales > Vibrionaceae > Grimontia > Grimontia sp. AD028. The sequence goes on from NZ_LASY01000003.1 coordinate 72,126, forward strand.
ACATACTCAAAGCGATCACGCCAGCGCATAAAGGGTTGAGAGTTAACGTTCTCATCATCTTTAGTGAAGTCGAGTCCACCACGAAGACCTTCATAACAGGCACGGCCGTAGTTCTTTGCAGACAAGCCCAATTTGGGTTTGATGGTACAGCCCAAGAGGGCACGGCCATATTTATTGAGCTTATCGCGCTCAACCTGAATACCATTTGGCGGACCACCACAAGTTTTTACATAGGCAATCGGAAAACGGACATCTTCGAGGCGTAAAGCGCGAATCGCTTTAAAGCCGAATACGTTGCCCACCAGCGAGGTCAGCACATTAACCACTGAGCCTTCTTCAAATAGGTCGATGGGATAGGCGACAAATGCATAGAAAGAGGTATCGTCACCGGGGACATCTTCAATCGCATAAGCGCGGCCTTTGTAGTAGTCCAGATCGGTGAGTAAGTCTGTCCATACTGTTGTCCAGGTTCCGGTAGATGATTCCGCAGCTACCGCGGCTGCAGCTTCTTCTCTTGGAACCCCAGCTTGAGGCTCGATTTTAAAACAAGCCAGAAGATCGGTGTCGGCCGGGACATATTCGGGCATCCAATAGGTTTCCCGGTATTCCTTTACACCTGCCTGATAACTCTTTGCCATAACCAATTTCCTTATTTATTGCCGTTTAATTAAATGTCATTCGCAATCTAAATATGTATTGCGCTTGCCTTGTATTTAGTGTTGTTATTTTTAATTAAAAGTGAAATTGGAAGTTTTTATGACAAAGATAACTATTGCTTAGCATACTGTTTTTGAAAGGCATTTAGCATAACCAGAAAAGCATTTAACTCTTATAGGTTATTAAATAATGCAACTAAAACATGATGATAAGTATTAATTTGTCTGGTTGTGAATCCCAGGTATTCATGAAATTAAAAGAAATAAGTTTTTCTTATCTTTTTCAAAAATATTCCTGATTGGAGACTTTAGCCGAATCTGTTTAATTTCAAAATTATTCACGCCTTATATGTAAGGTTTTGCGTGATTCATTTAAAAGTGAAAAACATTAACTTATCACGCTAACACATTGGAAAGAGACGGAATAAAAGTGATAACCCAATTGGGTTGACGCTAATTATCAGGAAATTGGGTTGACGCTAATTATCAGGAAATAATGATAGGGAATATTTCAATGAGCAAGATAAGTCAGTTCTCTGAGGAGTACAAAACGGATAAAGCCGACATACATTTTTCTCCCACATCCAACGAAATTCACGAAGATTGTGCAAACGCATTGCGTGTCCTTGCTGTCGATATGGTGCAAAACGCCAATTCAGGTCATCCCGGCGCTCCCATGGGGATGGCGGATATCGCTACCGTCCTTTGGCGGGAGTTTCTTAAGCACAATCCTAAAAATCCAAACTGGCCTAACAGGGACCGCTTTGTGCTTTCTAATGGTCATGCTTCATGTTTGATTTATAGCCTGCTGCATCTCACGGGATATAACGTCACCACTCATGATCTTAAGCAGTTCAGACAATTAGGAAGCAAAACGCCAGGACATCCAGAGATTGGTGTCACACCAGGCGTAGAAACGACAACGGGTCCACTTGGGCAAGGACTTGCAAATGCCGTGGGCATGGCACTCGCAGAGAAAACCCTCGCGGCGCAATTCAACAAGCCAGGTTTCGATATTGTCGATCACTACACCTATGTCTTTTTCGGTGACGGCTGTCTGATGGAAGGCATTTCACACGAAGTGTGCTCGCTCGCTGGCACCATGAAGCTGTCAAAACTCATCGCTTTTTATGACGACAATGGCATTTCCATTGATGGTGATGTAGATGGCTGGCTAACTGACGATACTCCGCAAAGGTTCCGCGCCTATGGCTGGCATGTGATTGAAGATATCGATGGGCATGACCATTATTCCATCCGCGAAGCCATCATGGATGCTCGTGCGGTTGAAGATAAGCCCGTGCTGATTTGCTGCAAAACAGTCATCGGAAAAGGTTCCCCAAACAAAGCTGGATCGCATGATGTACATGGTGCGCCACTGGGAAGTGATGAGGTGGCTAACACCCGAAAATCTATGTCCTGGATCCATGATCCTTTCGAGATCCCCACCAAAATCCAGACGTATTGGAACGACAAGACACAAGGTGCCTTAAGGGAGAACCTTTGGGATGCCACCTTTGCAGCTTACGCAGATGAATACCCAGAGCTTGCTGCGGAATATTTCCGTCGCATAGAAGGGCAACTGCCTAAAAGTTGGGCGGAAGAATCAGAACAATTCGTCAAGAGGGCGGCTATACAGGCGCAGAGTATTGCAAGTAGACAAGCGTCTCAACAATCCTTGAATGCTTTTGGCCCACTACTGCCAGAATTGATTGGCGGTTCTGCAGACCTAAGCCCTTCAAACAACACCTTTTGGAAAGGTGCTTGCGACAACACTCCCGAATCGCCAAATGGAAACTACATACGCTTTGGTGTGCGTGAGTTTGGCATGAGCGCAATAGTAAACGGCCTAGCCTTACACGGCGGATTTATCCCTTACTGTGCGACGTTTTTGGTGTTTTCTGACTATGCAAGAAATGCGATTCGCGTAGCTGCACTTTCTAAAGTCCACGCCATTTTTGTCTTCACCCATGACTCCATTGGATTGGGAGAAGATGGCCCGACACACCAACCGATCGAACACCTTGCCAGTTTCAGGGCAATGCCAAACGTCAAAGTCTGGAGACCTTGTGATGCGGTTGAAACGGCGGTGGCGTGGAAGAAAGCGATTGAAGATCAATCTGGCCCCCATATTTTGGTGTTTTCACGACAAAGCTTGCCATACCAGCTTCGCCGCGCTGATCAGCTTCCACTTATCGAGCGGGGCGGTTACATCCTCAAAGAACATGAAGGGCACTTGGGTGACGAGCCTGATCTGCTCCTTATCGCGACTGGGTCAGAAATCGAACTCGCTGTTGAAGCTGCCATTTTACTGAATCGAAAGTCTATTCATGCCCGAGTCGTTTCTATGCCTTGTCCTGATGTGTTTGATCAGCAGCCAGAGCACTATCGAAATAGCGTGCTTCCACCATCCATCAAATGCCGGGTATCCCTCGAAGCGGGTTCCACCTTGGGCTGGCACAAATACGTAGGAAGTGACGGATTGGCTTTGGGTATCGACACCTTTGGTGAGTCCGCACCAGCTGATGCGCTCTTTGAACATTTTGGCCTGACGGTAGAAAGAATCGTCCGACAAGCAGAACGCGTGGTTAAGCAATCACGCCCGTTTAAGTCATAGCGTTAACCAAAATCTGAATCATTGATATGCAAGGAGAAAGTTATGGCACTCGTCAGTTTGAGACAAATGCTAGATCACGCAGCAGAGCACGGATATGGCGTTCCTGCATTTAACGTAAACAACATGGAGCAGGTTCACGCGATTATGGGGGCAGCGGCTTCCTGTGATGCTCCCGTTATCCTGCAGGCTTCAGCCGGGGCACGTACTTATGCCGGTGCCAGTTTTCTGCGCCATTTGATGCTGGCTTCAGTAGAGCAGTGGCCTTCAATACCTGTTGTGGTTCATCAGGATCACGGGGCATCGCCCGCGGTGTGTTTGCAATCCATCCAACAAGGCTTTACCTCCGTCATGATGGACGGTTCGCTGCACGAAGACATGAAAACGCCAGCAAGCTATGAGTACAACTGCGATGTTACCGCACGTGTTGTAGAAATGTCCCACGCATGCGGCGTCTCGGTAGAGGGTGAGCTCGGATGTCTGGGCTCATTGGAGACGGGGACGGCGGGAGAAGAAGATGGCTCAGGCGCTGAAGGGGTGTTGAGCCATGATCAACTGCTGACCGACCCGGAAGAAGCCGCGATGTTTGTTAGGCAAACGGGAGTAGATGCACTGGCTATTGCTATAGGTACTAGCCATGGTGCGTACAAATTTACCCGACCACCCACTGGCGACATTCTGGCCATTGAGCGAGTGAAAGCGATTCATGAAAGGATCCCTGATACCCACCTTGTCATGCACGGTTCATCATCTGTCCCTCAGGACTGGCTGCAAGTCATTAATGAGTTTGGCGGCGATATGGGGGAAACCTACGGTGTGCCGGTAGACGAAATTGTTGAAGGCATCCGCCACGGGGTACGAAAAGTGAATATCGATACAGACCTCCGCATGGCGAGTACTGGAGCAGTGCGTCGTTTCCTGGCTCAGAATCCAAGTAACTTTGATCCACGCAAGTTCCTTGCAGCCGCAACGAAAGCCATGGAAGCACTCTGTAAAGAACGCTACGAAGCCTTTGGTTGTGCAGGCATGGCATCGCGTATCAAGCCAATAAATCTTGAAGACATGTCGGTACGATATGCCTCAGGCGAGTTAGACCCCTCCGTCAGATGAGTACTACCTGATTGTTAACCGCATTCCATCTGAAGGAGAAAAACTATGTCTGTAAAACATCCGATCGTGGCAGTAACCGGCTCATCTGGAGCAGGGACATCCACAGTAAAAAATGCGATGGAGCAAATTTTCCGTCGTAACCAGTTCCAAGCCGCTGTTATTGAAGGAGACAGCTACCATAAATACGATCGCGTCGACATGCGTGAGCGTCTTAAGCGTGCACAGGAAAAGGGAAAAAACCTGAGTCATTTTGGTCCCGAGGGAAATGATTTCAGCGAGCTGGAAAAGACATTCCGCGCATACGCTGAAACTGGTAGCGGGCTGCGGCGTTATTACATCCACAATGAAGAAGAAGCAATGCTTCACGGCTCGAAACCCGGCACCTTCACTCAGTGGTCGCCAATTCCTGAAGGCTCAGATCTTCTCTTCTATGAAGGTCTGCACGGCGGTGTTGTAACGTCTAACAGTAATGTGGCGCAGTACGTGGACCTGCTGATTGGTGTCGTGCCGATTGTTAATCTCGAATGGATTCAGAAAATCCACCGCGATACCAATGTTCGTGGTTATAGCCGTGAGGCTGTGACGGACACCATTTTGCGCCGCATGCACGACTACGTTCATTACATCACGCCACAGTTCTCGCTAACGGATATCAACTTCCAGCGTGTTCCCATGGTAGACACGTCGAACCCCTTTATCTCCCGAGATATTCCAACACTGGATGAAAGTATGGTGGTGATCCGATTCCGCGATCCAAAGAAAACCGGTGTCGACTTCCAATATCTACTTAACATGATTGATGGCTCGTTCATGTCACGCCGAAACAACATTGTCGTGCCGGGCGGAAAAATGGGTTTCGCAATGGAACTTATCATGCAGCCTTTGATTGAAGAGCTGGTGTTGCATGGCTCAAACCGTGTGAGTGTTGAAACCACTCATGATCGCTTTTCGAAGCGTGTGCCAGCGCTGTAAGGAGAGAAAATCATGAGAAAAGGGACGACATTTACACGATTTATTATCGAAGATCTTCGGAAGTTACCTGAAGCCACGGGCGATTTCACCTTACTACTCAGCGCCATCGTCACGGCCTGTAAGGAAATTGCTGATGATGTCAGCCGAGGTCAACTGATCAACATACTGGGTTCTGCGGAAACCGAAAATATTCAGGGGGAAACCCAAAAGAAGTTGGATGTGATTTCCAATGATATTTTGATCCGCGCTCTCGAATGGTCAGGACATTTGGGTGGAATGGCATCAGAAGAGTTAGAAGAGGCTTACCCGATTCCTGCCAAGTTCCCGAGAGGGAAATACCTGCTGGTTTTTGACCCTCTCGACGGCTCATCCAACACCGAAGTGAACGTTTCGATAGGGACAATTTTTTCCATTCTTCGCTGCCCTCCCGGTGTCAGTGAACCCACGGAAGAGGACTTCCTTCAACCTGGCGCAAAACAAGTCTGTGCGGGATATGTTCTTTATGGCCCAGCCACCAATCTGGTGCTGACGACGGGTCAGGGTGTGAATGGATTTACCCTGGATAGAGACATCGGCGAATTTATCCTGACACATCCAAAACTCACCATCCCGGAAAAAACCAACGAGTTTGCCATCAATATGTCGAATCAGCGTCACTGGGAGCCTGCAGTGAAACGTTATATCGATGAAGTGGTAGCCGGAAAAGAAGGCCCGAGAGGGCGTGACTTTAATACCCGTTGGGTAGCATCCATGGTGGCAGAAGTTCATCGAATCCTGATGCGTGGCGGCATATTCCTTTATCCCAAAGATAACCGCGAAAACGTCAAAGAAGGGCGCTTACGCCTTCTCTACGAAGCAAACCCGATGAGCTTCATTATTGAGCAGGCAGGTGGAGCGGCGTCAACGGGAAGAGAACGAATCCTCTCCGTAAAACCGCACCGATTACACCAACGCATTCCGGTCATTATCGGTGCGCGGGAAGAGGTTGAGCGGGTAGAGCGTTACCACCTGACTATGGACAAGGAGCCAAGCAGCTCGCACCAGACAGTGGTGCAATAAACCAAAATACTAACAACCAAATGGCCCGCAAATGTGGGCCATTTCTTTACTGGAAACCTTCTAACCACTTCGTCAACAAACTGGTTAGAGATTGTTTGAGTAAAACAAAAGACGAATCAAAAGTAATTCATAAGCGACTGATTATATGAGCCTTAACAATATTTCAACACTTGGCATCACGATTGCTATACAGCAATAGAGGGAGAGAAAGATGAATGGAGTATCCTCAGAAATGGCTGCAAAGTTGGAGTTGTACACCTTGCTGAAAATGCCAGATGAAGACCTCAAGTCTTTGCTTTTTGACATTGTCAGAAGCACAGCCATAAAAGCCGTTCTGCCCAGATTTAGGGGTGGAATGGGAGATGGCGATATCAACTACAAACCCAACAGCGACATAGTCACCGCTGCTGACACCGACATGCAGCAGCGCATCATTGAAGCGCTACAGACTTACTGGCCAAATGTCCCTGTTTTAGGTGAAGAGCAATCTCGGGGGATGCAGTTATCGATATTCAATGCCAACAATCAGCCGTTTTGGGTTTTAGATCCTATAGATGGCACCAGCAACTTTGCATTTGGCATCCCTTACTTTTGCACTTCTCTGGCGCTGATTTACGAAGGAAAAGTTTGGTTGGGATTGGTCTACGATCCGGTGAGGGATGAGTGCTTTTACGCGGCGTCAGGTAGTGGCGCAACGCTGAATGGCATTACTATGGACTGCACAGAACTAAAAGCTCCGGCTAACCTGAAAAGCTCAATGGCATTGGTCGATTTTAAGCGTTTACCCAATGGCATGGCGTCTAACTTGGCGGCAGAACCACCTTATCGCTCCCAGCGAAGTTTTGGTGCCAGTGCTTTGGATTGGTGCTGGATTGCCGCCAATCGCTGCCAGATTTATCTTCATGGAGACCAGAAACTCTGGGACTACACGGCAGGCAGCTTGATCCTTCAGGAAGCAGGGGGAATATCTTCTACTTTTCATGGTTCAGATATCTTCGATAACACCATGAATTCTAAAACTGTTATCGCAGCCACGCATCCCACTTTGTTTAAGCAATGGCATGAATACCTAGACCCATTTCTTCCTCGACCTGCCATCAAAGAGCATGACAGCGTTGTGCGCTATTTTGACCCCGGCTAATGCCGGAAAACCTCAATAAATCATAACAATAAACCAATCACTGGAAGACCCCTAATGCTTGGGGACAGTACCACTTTGCCCAAAATCCGCTCGCGCTGACGTTGTAGACCTTAAACAGCATCAGGAAGAAGCATAAAGGAGTAAGCAATGAGCAATAATGTAGAAGCGATCCTGTCGCGGTATCTTTATCGCCGGGAGCGATTGTTAGATATGTTGATAGCGCTGCAGGAATCAGAGGGCTATATCTCTGATTCATCCGTCAACGTCCTGGCATCGGGGCTTAACCTGTCCCCTTTGGATGTCCGTGAAACACTCTCATTTTATCACTTCCTGCATGACAACCCCTCGGGCCAGCACACCATATACCTGTCAGACACCGTGATCGCACGATTAAGTGGCTATGAAGAAGTGAAAACCTCTCTGGAAGACTCGGTGGGATGTCAGTTTGGAGAAGTCTCTGATGATGGCGCTTTTGGGTTGTTTGATACTCAATGTATCGGCCTTTCTGACCAAGAGCCGGCCATGTTAGTTGATGGAATTCCCTTTACCCACCTCACACCCGACAAAGTTCGTATGGTGATTGCCGCACTTAAAGCGGGAGTTTCTCCCTCGGCACTGGTTAATCCCGATGGTCACGCCACAAATTCAAAAGCGTATATCCATGCATTGATTGACTCCAACATCCGACAGCCGGGGCCAATTTTCTTTGGTGACCCGATAGATATCGACAGTCTTATACGTGACGCTGTCACACTAGTCCCAATGGAAGTGATTGACGCAACCAGCACGTCCAAGCTGCGGGGCCGCGGTGGTGCTGGTTTCTCTGCGGGTCTGAAATGGCGGTTATGTCATGATGCGCCGGGTGAGACTAAATATGTAATCTGTAACGCTGATGAAGGTGAGCCTGGAACTTTTAAAGACAGAGTAATATTGACTGAGTCCCCTGAGCAGGTTTTTGCCGGGATGATTATCGCAGGTCATGCTATTGGTGCCCATGAAGGGATTCTCTATCTGCGTTACGAATACCGCTATATGGTCGACTATCTCGAGGCGACGCTCAGCTCCCTGAGACAACGTGGCTTGTTGGGAACGGGTATTGGCGGTAATGCGGATTTTAACTTTGATATTCGTATCCAGTTAGGAGCCGGGGCTTATATCTGTGGTGACGAATCTGCGTTAATTGAGTCCTGTGAAGGTAAGCGCGGGACGCCACGTGTGAAACCTCCATTTCCCGTACATCAAGGTTTCATGGGTTGCCCGACTGCGGTCAACAATGTCGAAACACTGGCTAATGTAGCGAAGATCTTCGAACAAGGCGCGCGTTGGTATGAAGCCATGGGAACGCCTGAATCTGCAGGAACAAGGCTGATCAGTGTATCTGGCGATGTCGAAAAGCCGGGTATCTATGAGATTGAATGGGGAATTTCGCTGCAGGATGTTCTGGAGCTTGTCGGAGCACGAAATCCCCGTGTTGCACAAATTAGTGGTCCTTCCGGTGAATGCGTATCAGCCGCTCGGGATGGTAACCGGACTTTCTCATACAAAGACCTTTCCTGTAACGGCTCTCTAATGGTGTTCAGCTATGAGCGAAACCTTCTTGAAATCGTTAGGCACTTTATGCACTTCTTTGTCGAAGAGTCCTGCGGTATCTGTACGCCTTGTCGTGCGGGCAATGTAGAGCTCTACAACAAAGTATCACTAATCATCGAAGGGCGGGCGGTCGAGCAGGATCTTGATGAGATCTTCGAGTGGGCCAAGATCATTCGTGGCTCAAGCCGCTGCGGGCTGGGCACAACATCCCCTAAACCTATCATCACGTCTTTGCAGGCATTTCCTGAGGAATACAAACAGAAACTGGTGGAGCAAAACGGGCCACTGTTGGCTTCATTCGACCTGAATGCTGCACTGCATGAGTTCACTGTAGCGACCGAATCACTTCAGGGCTCAGAAGGTGTTCAGACTGCGGAGGTATCGAAATGAGCATTACATTGACAATCGATGGAAAGGAAGTCACCGCAGAAGAAAACCAGATGCTGGTAGATGTCGCCTCAGATAATGGTGTTTACATCCCAACCCTGTGTTATCAGCGGGGAAAACCCTGTCTGGGCACCTGCCGGGTTTGTACCTGTAAGGTCAATGGTAATAACGCCGCCTCATGCACAGTGCCCGTTTCGGAGGGCATGGTAGTGGAAGTTAACGAACCGGAAACTAAAGACATCCGCAAAGCGCTGATCGAAATGCTGTTTGTCGAAGGCAAACATAACTGCCCGAGTTGCGAAAAAAGTGGCCGTTGTGATCTTCAGGCGGTGGGCTACGAAACAGGCATGATGGTTTCCCGTTTTCCTTATCGATTCCCTGTTACCGAAACCGACTTCCGCTCAGAAAAAATCTGGTTAGAGCGAGACAGGTGCATTTTCTGCCAACGATGCGTTGAGTTTGTCAGAGACGAAGAAACCGGTAAAAAGATCTTCAACATCAACGGGCGTGGCGCTGAAGCGCGCATCGAAATTGATGTTGTGCTGGCGGACAAAATGAGTGACGAACAGGTCACGCAGGCGATGGAGCTTTGCCCCGTGGGCTGCATTTTGAAAAAAGCAGTGGGATTCGACGATCCCATCGGACGACGCAAATTCGAAATTGCCTCGGTACGTGAACGTGCAACAGGGAGTGAAAGCAAATGAGTACGAGTTCAACAGACTGCAACCTTATCTTCTCCCATGAATTGCCTTGCACGCGTCTGGATAAAGAAACCGAAGCATTGCGAGAAGGGAAAATCAAAGTTGCCATGATTGGCCTTTGCGGATGCTGGGGATGCACCTTGTCTTTTCTAGATATGGATGAGCGACTCCTGGGCTTACTGGATAAAGTCGCCATTACGCGCTCGTCTATTACAGACGTGAAACGCATTCCTGAGCGTTGCACCATTGGCTTTATCGAAGGTGGTGTCGCCAATGAAGAAAACATTGAAACCCTCGAGCACTTCCGTGAGAACTGCGACATCCTGATTTCAGTCGGCGCTTGTGCCGTTTGGGGTGGTGTGCCCGCCATGCGCAATCAGGTGTCTCTCACAGAGTGTCTTGATGAAGCCTACATCTCATCCACGACGCGACCTGCAGACTCTGACAACGTCATTCCCCATGTGGATGTCCCCAAAATCACCACCAAAGTGTATCCCGCCCATGAGGTGGTCAAGATGGATTACTTCATTCCTGGCTGCCCGCCGGATGGCGACGCCATTTTCAAAGTGCTGGACGATTTGGTGAATGGACGCGAGGTGGATTTGCCTACCTCGGTAAACCGATACGATTAAGGGAGAGAGGATAATGAGCAAGACACTGGTCATTGATCCGGTTACACGGATAGAAGGTCACGGCAAAGTCACCTTGCAGTTAGATGATAACAACAAGGTCACTGACGCCAGATTACAGGTTATCGAGTTCCGCGGCTTCGAACGCTTTATTCAAGGGCACCCATACTGGGAAGCGCCTATGCTGTTGCAACGAATCTGCGGTATTTGCTTTGTCAGTCACCATCTATGTGGTGCAAAAGCCTTGGATGACATAGTTGGCGTTGGATTGAAAGACGGCATTCAGATGGCGCCAACGCCAGAGAAAATCCGCCGCCTGGGCCACTATGCACAACAGCTTCAGTCTCATGTCACTGCCTATTTTTATCTGATCGCACCGGAAATGGTGTTTGGTATCGAGTCTGCACCGGAAAAACGTAACGCGATTGGTCTCGCTGAAGCGAATCCCGAGCTGGTAAAACGCGTGATCCAATTACGTAAATGGGGACAGGAACTGATTGTTTCTGTCCTCGGCAAACGCATGCACGGTATCAGCTCTATTCCGGGTGGTGTTAACAACAACTTAAGCATTGCTGAGCGCGACAAGTTCCTGAAAGGGAATGATGATCTTCTGTCGATCGATGAAGTGATTGACTACGCGCAAGACGCACTCAGGTTGTTCTACGACTATCACGAAAAGCACCGTGACGAGATCGATAACTTTGGTGTAGTAAACGCACTGGACATGTGCCTTGTCGATGAAAATGGCGATGTTGATTACTACCACGGCAAGATGCGTGTGATTAACGAGAACAAGGAAGTCGTGCTCGATACCGATTACCACGACTACCTCGACCACTTCTCCGAAGCCACCGAGTCCTGGAGTTATATGAAGTTTCCTTACCTCAAAGCGTTGGGTCGGGAAGCGGGTTCTGTCCGTGTTGGGCCATTGGCTCGGCTTAATGTGACACGACGCTATAACACGCCGCTGGCACAGGAAGCACTGGAACGCTTCCATGACTATACCAAAGGCAAAGCGAACAACATGACGCTTCATACCAACTGGGCACGTGCGATTGAAATTCTGCATTCGGCAGAGCTGATTAAAGATCTTCTGAACGACCCTGATCTTCAAGGTGAAAGCCTCATCATTACGCCACCTAAAGGTGCGTGGACGGGCGAGGGGGTCGGTGTTGTCGAAGCACCGCGCGGCACTTTACTGCATCACTACCGAGCAGATGAAGCTGGCAACATGACCTTCGCCAACCTGATTGTTTCTACTACTCAGAATAACATGGTGATTAACCGCACCGTTCAATCGGTAGCTCAGGACTGGATTTCAGGTAAAGCCGAAATCACCGAAGGGATGATGAATGCTATTGAAGTTGGGATCCGAGCGTACGACCCCTGCCTGAGTTGTGCTACTCATGCAATGGGACAGATGCCGCTGCAAATCTCGCTGCTCGATGCTAGAGGACGACTGATCGATGAAAAATTCAGATAACCCGATTCACCTGAGCGATTTTGATCTGATTTACGGCATTGGCAATGTTGGAAGGGAAGATGATGGCCTTGGCTGGGCATTTATCGATGCCATCGAGTCCATGGGGGGAACCAATGCCAAGTTGGTTCGCCACTATCAACTCTTCTTTGAAGATGTGGACTTACTGCGTCGCCATCGGCGTGTTCTGTTTGTAGATGCTACGAAAGAGGTGACAACGTCACAGTATAAAGTGGAACGCGTGCAGCCTAAGCTGGATGACACCTTTACATCCCATGCTATCTCTGTCCAATCCATCGTGGCTATGTGCCAACAGTGTTATCAGGCTTATCCCGATGTCTGGTTATTAACGATGAAAGGCACTAGCTGGGAGCTTTCCATAGGGTTGACACCCGAAGCCGAAGACAACCTCAAACATGCGCTGGCTGCCACGGTGTCAGAGGGCATCTATGAGTGCCTTGACGGCGTTGCGAGCAAGGATGAAACCGATGAACCGCAAATCTCTGCCGAATCGACGATGAAACCAATTTTCGACTGCACAAGGATACCAACATGAATATACCCAACGAAGAAAACGTTGCGCGCCTGATCTTAGAAGCGCCTATTGGGCAATATATCGGGGAATCAGGCGCTGACATTCTTTCCCAGCAAGCAGCGACAGAAATATCACTAGATGATGGACAGTTTCTCTATCGAACCGGCGACGCGGCAAACAGTTTTTACATTGTTACGTCAGGGCGACTGGCTTTCTGCCGGGAGAACAAGAGCACGGGTAAAACAAGCCTGCTCCATACACTTCATCAAGGTGACTTGATCGGTGAACTCAGTTTTATTGATGGTGAACCAAGAAGCATATCCGTACAGGCTTTAGGTGCGGCTACCGTGCTCTGTTTTAATCGTGAAGATATAGATCCACTGATCACCACCCATCCGAAACTGGTGTTTGATTTTATGCGAGCGGTGGTGAAGCGTGTTCACCACACCGTGACAGCTATCGGCCAGCAACAGGCTGAACTGGCAGATTACATAGCAACAGGAGGAAAAGGACGTTTCTAAATAACGATAGGCTTAATTTATTGATATGCGATTTAATCCATTTTCCCCTCCGAGCTTTGTCGAAGAGGGGATTTTTTTGCCTGATGCATTTTGTCTGTTGACTTAATTAACCGCACTTCATGCTGATTAGTAAGTTTCCAGCTATTGAGAATATTGGAAAGTAGCCTTTCAGCTCCGAGGCATTTCGTTAAATCTTCGTTTATACCTAGTTTAAGTGTGGTTAATTTTGAGGCGCGTCAGCACTGGCCTCAGAGGTAGATTTCCCCAGACTTCGGCTGATTGGCACGCTCCATGCTCTGTTACCTCATATACCCACTCCCATATGACGAATTTAGCGAAGGAAGCGCGATATGCACGAATTATCCATCTGCGAAAGCATCGTCACAACGTTGAAATCCCAAGCTGCGCTTCATGATTTTTCACGCGTAAAAATCCTGCGTTTAGAAATTGGCCAGTTTTCGGGGGTGGAAGCTGAAGCACTTCGTTTCTGTTTTCCTATTGTCGCACTTGGAACGGTGGCGGAAGACGCCGATATGGAAATTACCTTGGTACCTGGCCAAGGCTGGTGTGATTCGTGCCAATGTACATCTGAAATGCAGGAGCGTTATTCCCCTTGTCAGCAATGTGGTCGTCATGGGCTCACATTATCTGCGGGTGATGAAATGCGAATAGCCAATGTGGAGGTCGAGTAATGTGTACGGTCTGTGGCTGTGGAGACAGCAGTATTGAAAATCATCACCATGAACACGATCACGCGACACCGCATGATCATCACTATGGGAAAGGACCAGCTGGTGTACATGTACCCGGAATGAGCCAGGCCCGTTTGGTGAGCATTGAACAGAATGTTCTGGCGCAAAACGATCACTATGCTGATGAAAATCGCGCTCAATTTCGTGCAAACGGACTGTTAGTACTGAATCTGGTGTCCAGTCCTGGCTCTGGTAAAACCACGCTATTGGTTAACACACTCAATCAATTGAAAGCGTCAATGCCGTTAGCCGTGATTGAAGGCGATCAGCAAACCTCCAATGATGCAGAGCGTATTCGTGAAACCAATGTCCCCGCGATTCAGGTGAATACCGGTAAGGGGTGTCATCTAGACGCACACATGGTGGGACACGCTGCGCACGACTTAAAACTGGAACCACACACTCTGCTGTTTATTGAAAATGTCGGCAACTTGGTTTGTCCGGCAGCATTTGATCTCGGTGAGCATTGTAAGGTTGCGATTCTTTCCGTTACCGAAGGGGAAGATAAACCCCTTAAGTATCCGGATATGTTCGCCGCCGCTGAACTGGTCATTTTAAACAAAATCGACTTATTACCCTATGTCCAATTCGATTTAGACCGTTGCCGGAAACACATCCTTCAGGTTAACCCCAATGCCCAAATCATCGAACTCTCTGCGACATCAAATGAAGGCATAGAGATTTGGTTTGATTGGCTGAAAGAACAAAAAACAGAAATTTTAAATAAGCAGAAAACAAATCTTCTACGCCAAATTGAAGTGCTGGAAAAGCAGCTTGGTTCGGCTAACGGTAACTAAGAGTTTGGTGTAGTTGTCATGCAAAGTTCAAGATTACCCATCGTTTTGGTCGTCGATGATGAGCCAATGTCATTACAGGCCATGCGAAGGATCCTAGAGGAAGACTTCACTGTACTGACCGCTGATAACGTCACGGATGCTGAGAAAGTCCTCTCGGAGATCCCGGTGCAGGTCGTGGTTTCCGATCAACGTATGCCAGATATCACAGGCACCGAGTTTCTTACCAAAGTCCGTCAGCAATGGCCTGATGTTATCCGCATTATTATTTCTGCCTATACCGATCCGCAAGACCTGATAAAAGGCATTAATGAAGCGGGTATCTATAACTTCATTCCCAAACCCTGGCAGCCTGAGCACCTGATTCTCACCCTTCAAAACGCGGTCAGACTTCATGCACTGCAAAGAGAAAATGAGCTTCTCAATGTCGAGCTTAAAGTGACAGCTCCGCAAGTGGATGACCAACTCAAACGTAAACGCGCAGAACTGAAAAGCCGCCATCACTTCGACAATATTGTGTGTGCTGCCAAAAGCCCAATGAAAGGGATCTGTGAGCATGTTGCCCGTATCGCGCCTTTTGATATTCCAGTGCTGGTGACGGGGGAGTCAGGAACAGGTAAAGAGCTAATCACCCGTGCGATCCACTATTCAAGCCATCGGTCGGATAAACCTTTTGTGACCGAAAACTGTGGCGCGATGCCTGTTCAACTTTTGGAGAGCGAATTGTTCGGGCATACACGGGGGGCGTTTACTGGCGCAACATCAGAGCGGATCGGCCTTTTGGAGCAAGCTGATGGCGGCACTGTGTTTCTCGATGAAATTGGCGATACCTCGCTGGAGTTTCAAGTCAAGTTGCTCAGGTTCTTACAAGAAGGCGAAATGAGGCCGCTTGGCAGTAACCGGAGCCGTAAGGTGAATGTCCGCATCATTTCAGCAACCAACCGCAATCTAGAAGAGGAAGTCCGGGCAGGGCGATTTCGGGAAGATCTTTTCTATCGACTTGCTGCAGTGCCTCTGCACATTCCTCCACTTCGCGACCGGAGTATGGATATTGCAGTTATCGCGGAAAGTATTCTTCAAAAACATATGGTTGCCTATGACAAAACCGTAGAAGGTTTTACTCAGGAAGCGCTGAATTGCATGTCAGCTTATCACTGGCCAGGAAATGTTAGGGAGCTTGAGAACGAAGTCAGGCGAATGTTAGTGATGACAGATTCCTCCCAGCTCGGTGCTGATTTGCTGTCTCCCAAAGTGCTGAAAGGCGCTTGCTCAGAAACGCGGGATGAGGCGCTGCCTGACACATTTTTTGAGCTTGATGATGGCAGCCTGAAAGAGCGCGTGGAAATACTCGAAGCGCGGATCTTAAAGGAAACCCTCATAAGACATCGTTGGAACAAAAGTAAAGCGGCGCTGGAGCTTGGACTTTCCCGAGTAGGACTTCGCGCCAAGCTAGAACGTTATGGGCTCGACCAAGACAAGCTGAGTCATTCATAGCTGAACCCAAACATAAGGAGAGTGCGGATGTGCCTTGGAATTCCCGGACAAATCATTGGTATTCAAGATGAAGCCAATTGTATTGCGACTGTAGAAATTTCCGGCGTACGAAGGCCCGTGAACATTGCCTGTGTACTGAGCGGCGAAAATCCACACGAAACGATTGGCGAGTGGGTCTTGGTTCACGTGGGCTTTGCCATGAGCAAAATCGACAGCGAAGAAGCAGAGAAAACCCTCACGCTACTTGCAGAGATTGGAGAACTTCAGGAAGAGCTGGATGCTATAGCGCAATCAACGGCTCAGGAAGAACAAAAGGAAAATGGTCATGAAGTACGTTGATGAGTTTCGTAACCCTGATGTGGTTGAAGGCATCGTTGATGCCATCAATGCGCAATTGGACCTGATTGAGCAACAACGCGGCAAACCAATGCGTCCGCTTCAGTTGATGGAGTTCTGTGGAGGACATACTCACACACTGTTTAAGTACGGCATTGAGAACCTTCTGTCAGATCGCATTGAAATGGTTCATGGGCCAGGTTGTCCAGTGTGTGTTCTTCCTATGGGACGTGTGGATGACTGCGTAGAGATTGCGGCTAATCCAGATGTCATATTCACCACCTTTGGTGACGCTATGCGTGTGCCTGGACTCAATGGCAGTCTACTGGATGCCAAAGCACGTGGCAGTGATATCCGAATGGTGTACTCGCCATTGGACGCTCTGGAACTGGCCAGACAATATCCCGACAAGGAAGTGGTTTTCTTTGCGCTAGGTTTTGAAACCACTATGCCTAGCACGGCCTTGACCGTCCTTCAGGCGGAAAAAGAAGGGCTGACGAATTTCTCCCTGTTCTGTAATCACATTACGACGGCACCTACGATAGATGCGATTTTGAATGAGCCGGATCTTAATCTGGATGGGTTCCTCGCGCCGGGTCACGTGAGCATGGTGATTGGGAAAGATCCTTTTGACTTTGTCGTCGACCAATATCAGAAATCTATCGTGATAACGGGTTTTGAACCACTTGATATCCTCCAGTCCATCCTGATGTTGGTGACCCAAATTGCCGAAAAACGCTGCGAAGTGGAAAACCAATATCGACGTGTTGTGGAAGACAAAGGCAACGATCCCGGCTTGGCGGCCATTCAAAGGGTTTACGACACGCATCCTGTTACCGAACTTCGTGGTTTTGGGGAAATTGGTGACGCAGGCGTACGTCTTCGTCCTGAATACGCAGCATGGGATGCAGAGCAAAAGTTTGTGGTATCACGCCAATCTTCAAACGACCCCGACACGTGCCAATGTGGCGATGTGCTTAAAGGTTTGATTCGTCCTTGGCAGTGCCAAATGTATGGCAAATCCTGTACGCCACAAACGCCGCTCGGGGCATTGATGGTGTCGACAGAAGGTGCTTGCTCTGCGTATTACAACCACGGTTTCCGCGCACCTGATAAAGGTCAGGGACGTATTGCTGTTGTTGATACCACGCCGTCGGTTTGATTGTCTTATAAGGAGTGAAGTGATGACCTTACAACAGCAGCAAACCCAAGCCCAGCAACCAGAACACATTGAGCGTATCACGCTGGCTCACGGTAGCGGCGGGATAGCGATGCGGGAATTGGTTGAAAAGGAAATCGTTGCGGCTTTTTCGAACCCTCATCTTGCGCCACTGGAAGATCAGGCGCGTCTTGACCTTAATGCGCTAACCCAATTGGGAGATCGGCTCGCCATGACGACAGATTCCTTCGTCGTTGACCCTTTGGAATTTCCGGGCGGAGATATTGGCTCGTTGGCGGTGAACGGCACCGTCAATGATCTCGCTATGTGCGGCGCAAAACCCTTGTATCTAACCTGCGGCCTGATTCTTGAAGAAGGACTTCCGCTCGACACTTTACGGCGCATTCTCGCCAGCATGAAAAAAGCGGCGGACGAGGCGGGTGTTGCGATTGTTTCCGGTGACACCAAAGTGGTTCATAAAGGCGCTGCTGACAAACTGTTTATCAACACCGCAGGTGTCGGAGTGATTCCCCAAGGGGCGGATTTTCGTGTTTCCCAGGCTCAGCCTGGTGATGTGGTTATCGTAAATGGGTGGGTTGGCGACCATGGCGCGACAGTGATGGCAACCCGCGGTGATTTGGGACTAGAGACCAGCGTTCAATCAGATTGTCGCTCCCTTTACCAAGAGGTTTGTGCCTTGATGGAAGCCAGTGAGGTTCACTGCCTGCGTGATGCAACAAGAGGCGGTATTGCGACGGTATTGAATGAATTCGCGGAAAGCAGTGGCGTCAGGATCATGCTGGATCAGTCCGCTATACCAGTCAGAGATGAGGTTCGTGGCGTCTGCGAGTTGTTGGGGCTTGATCCGCTTTATCTCGCCAATGAAGGCAAGTTCCTTGCCATTGTTCCTGAGAACCACGCAGAGCAAGCCGTTGAAGCACTGAGGACACTTCCCGGTGCAGAGCACTCGGCGATCATTGGTCGCGTGGAACCGCTGACGGATATCAGGCCACGTGCAGGCGTATCAATGAGAACCTTTTTTGGCAGTGAGCGAATGATAGACATGCTGACGGGAGACCAACTGCCTCGTATTTGCTGACGATGAATATCATTTCAAACGAAATAGGAAGGATGAAGATGAAACGTAATGGACTCAAACTCGCCACAATTCTGATGGGATCTGCACCGCTAACCACGTTTGCACATACCGGCCATGACGTTAGTGGTTTTCTTGCAGGCTTCGGCCATCCGCTGATGGGCGCTGACCATGTTATTGCCATGGCTGCCATCGGTATTTGGGCTTATATGCTTAACAACGAAGGGATAAAACACAGCGGCTCAATGATCCCTTCCGTTTTTCTTGCCATGATGGCCTTTGGCGCTGCACTGGCTTTCTCTAATTTTGCTTTACCGCTGGTGGAAATGGGGATCGCTATTTCCGTCATTCTTCTCGGCATTCTGCTGGTGGCTGGAAAACGTCTGTCTTTGGGGATCACACTGCCGATGACGGCGGTTTTTGCTCTTTTTCATGGTGCAGCCCATGGTGTCGAAATGCCATATTCAGCAGATGTGACGGGTTACTTTGCTGGTTTCCTGCTTGCGTCCGCTTCACTGATTTTCGTCGGATATACACTTGAAAATCTATTGATTGCGGGTGGGGAGAGTCGAGCATTCGAGCACAAACTTGTGCTGCCGATGTCAGGCAGTTTAGTTGCGCTTAGCGGCGTGTATCAGTTACTTATGTCATAGGTATTTATGACTGGGTTTCGGATCAGGATCCGCGGCGTTGTTCAGGGGGTAGGTTTCAGACCTACCGTCTGGCGGGTCGCGCGCGGTTTGTCGTTACAGGGGCATGTACTCAATGATGGCGAAGGGGTGATTGTCGAACTATGGTGCGATGAAACGCTCGCCATAAAGTTCGTTCACGCCTTAGAACTTGAGTGTCCACCACTGGCTACCATTACGTCTGTCGATATTGATTCTGCCTCGCTATCATTGCCACCTCCAGATAGCTTTGACATTGTCGAGAGTCATGAATCTGCCCAGATAAGCGCCGGTATTCCGGTTGATGCTGCTGTTTGTCCGCAATGTATCGAAGAAATATTGGACCCAAGCAGCCGTCGCTACCGTTACCCCTTTACCAATTGCACTCATTGCGGCCCCAGACTGACCATCATCAAAGCATTGCCTTACGATCGCCCCAAAACCAGCATGGCGACATTCCCACTTTGTGATGCTTGTGAGCAGGAATACCAAAACCCAGCAGATCGACGTTTTCATGCGCAGCCTGTTGCCTGTGCTGATTGCGGTCCTACGCTTCGGTTATGTGATGAAAACCAACGAGAGATAAAACCGGATTCAATAGGGGCTAGTGATGCCATTGAAGCGGCAGCAAGTTTGCTCAAGAAAGGAAAGATTATTGCGGTTAAAGGGTTGGGCGGTTTTCATTTGGCGTGTGATGCCACAAACAACGATGCCGTTTCTGAGCTTAGACGCCGTAAGAAAAGACCGGCAAAACCCTTTGCGGTGATGATGAAGGACATGGAACAAGTCATGACGCATTGCCTTGCATCGGAAGAGGGAGCGCAATCGCTGATGAGTGCCGCCAGCCCAGTGGTTATCATGCCTTTACGTAATATGACAACGTCACACATGGAAGATGTTGGTCCTGAAATATCACCTTATGTTGCCCCTGATTTGGCGGAATTGGGCGTCATGTTGCCATCAACGCCTTTGCATCTTTTGCTTTGCCGGGATGCTGATATCCCATTGGTCATGACGTCTGGTAATTTGAGCGGTAATCCGCAGTGCACAGGCAATGATGAAGCGTTTACGGAGCTCAAAGGTATTGCCGATTTCTGGTTGGTACACAATCGCGATATCGTCTTCCGCGCTGATGATTCCGTTTTAAGGCAAACCGAATTAGGACTTCAGGTAATTCGCCGTGCAAGAGGGTTGGCACCCAGTCCCATTCCTTTACCAAAAGGGTTTGAACAATCCCCCCAAGTACTTGCCCTTGGCGGTGAAGTGAAAAACGCCTTTTGCCTGCTATCAGAGCACGGCGCCATTCTCAGCCAATACATCGGGGATTTAGAAAGTCTGAAGGTGTGGGATGACTTCCAACATACGTTAGCCCATTACCAGTCATTGTATCGCTTTGAACCTGAACGTATCGCGGTCGATTGCCACCCCGAATACATAGCCACGAAATTCGCCAAATCGACCTTTGATATAAAAGCACTTGTCGACGTTCAGCACCACCACGCTCATATTGCTGCCTGCATGGGTGATAACCAACTGCCGCTTGATCATGACAAGGTGCTCGGTGTGGTCTTCGATGGATTGGGCATTGGCAGCGACGGGACGATATGGGGCGGTGAATTTCTTCTTGCTGATTATCGTGGTTTCAAGCGCATCGGGCATCTTCTCCCTGTGTCACTTCCCGGCGGCACGCAAGCGATTATACAGCCCTGGAGAAATCTGGTTGCCTGGTTAAACAAATCAAACGTCGATGAGAAACAGAAAAGCGCCTTGTGCGCAGAGCTAAACATCGATAGTAAAGACATAAACACCCTCACAGCCATGATCGACAATGCGCTAAATTCGCCGCGTTCAACTTCAGTAGGGCGCTTGTTTGATGCCGTATCTGCAGCGCTATCGGTTTGTATTCATCAGCAAAGCTATGAAGGACAAGCTGCGATAGAGCTTGAAGCCTTGGCGAAACAAAGCACATCGAGTGAAAAGGCTGGTTACCCATTCAACATCCTTTCTGGCTCACCAACGCAATTAGAACCGTCATCGATGTGGGCGGTTTTACTTGAGGATCTATTATCAGGTGCTGCGCCCAGCACGATTGCGATGAAGTTCCACCTCGGCCTTGCAGAGGCGATTTCTCAGATGGTTGTCCGCTTGAGTCAATCACTCCACTTCCCCGTAAAAGTGGCGCTAAGTGGGGGTGTTTTCCAAAACAAATTGTTGCTTGAACAAACTGTTTTTCACCTGAAACAGCAAGGCATCGAGGTATTGATTCACCAACAGGTTCCCGCGAATGATGGTGGACTGGCATTCGGTCAGGCTTTAATAGCAGCGGCAGTGTCTCTTTCTGGAAACACCGTTGGGCAGGGCTTAGACCATAATCAATAAAGGTTTTTTGCAAGGAAGCAGTCATGGCAAAAGACAAAATGACATTGTTGTGGTTTCAAACAGGCAGTTGCGGTGGTGACACCATGGCGCTGCTAAGCGCAGATCGTCCTTCGTTTTCAGACCTCCTCAACGACTATCCCATTGAGCTACTCTGGCAACCGTCACTATCAGTTGAAAGCTCGGGCAATCTTCTCGATTTGATGAATCAAATCATCGAAGGTTCCTTGAAGCTCGACATCCTCTGTATTGAAGGCAGCATCATCACTGCACCCAATGGCACCGGCATGTTTGATGTGTTCCGTAAAACGGCCAAGAAGGATTGGGTATTAAAACTGGCGAACAAAGCGCGGTATGTGGTCGCAATGGGAACCTGTGCAGCATACGGTGGCGTTCACGCTGCGCCGCCAAACCCTTCAGATTGCCTCGGATTGCAAATGGAAAAAGACACGCCAGGAGGGTTGTTACCACAAGAATGGCGAAGCGGGGCGGGCTATCCCGTAATCAATCTTGGGGGATGTCCAGTTCACCCCAATACCATGACAAAAACGCTGGCAATGATCGCCAGTGGCTTCATTCTGCAATTAGACGAATTGAACCGCCCGAAAGAATTTTTCAGCTCGCTGGTACACCAAGGTTGTACCAGAAACGAGTACCACGAATACGATGTCGAAGAATCCGAATTCGGCACCAATGGTTGTATGTTCTTCAATCTGGGCTGCAAAGGGCCATTTACCCAAGCGACCTGTAATACGGATCTTTGGAACGGTCGAAGCAGTAAAACCCGTGTTGGTGTTCCCTGTTTTGGCTGCACGTCGCCAAGCTTTCCCGAAGATGAAAGCCTGTTCAATACTGAAAAGCTGGGGCCAATTCCATCCAAACTGCCTGTTGGCGTTGAGCGGGCTAACTACATAGCCTACAAAAACCTCGCCAAAGCGGCAGCGCCAGAGCGTGTGAAAAAGCGCAAGATGGAGCCGTGATGGTGAAGAAGACACTCAACATCGACCTGAATCGTGTCGAAGGGGATTTAGAATTCGAACTGGATGTCGAAGATGGCAAAGTGATCGATGCCCGCTGCATTGGTGTGATGTACCGTGGCTTTGAACAAATCATGATAGGGCGGACACCAAGAGATGCTGCAGTCATTACGCCACGTGTCTGCGGCATTTGCGGTACTGCCCATTTGTACGCAGCAACGCTGGCTCTTGAGCAGATCTGGAATGTTCAGGTGCCGCCAAATGCCACCTACATCCGCAACCTTTGCCTACTGACAGAAAGTATTCAAAATGACATCCGCCAGAGCTTTCTGATGTTTCTGGTCGATTTCTGTGATGATGCTTACCACACTCATCCTTTATATCAGGGCATGATGGCAGCCTTTGAACCTTTCAAAGGCAGGCACCATCTCGGCGCGCTGGAACAAAGCCGCGATGCGGTTGGCATCATCGCGCTTTTTGGTGGCCAGTGGCCACATTCCTCTTACATGCTACCTGGCGGAGTGGTGGGTAAACCCAGCATCCGGAAAGTCATCGAATCCCGCGATATTATTAATAAGCTCATACGCTGGTACGAAAATGCTGTCATTGGTGATTCGCTGGAAAATTGGATGGCAGAAAGCGCTGCCGACAGATTTCTCGAATCTCTGGATAGCAATCAGAGCAGAGCTCAAAGTGCGCTGGGCCTTTTCACCCGATTTTCGCGATCCATTGGTTTGCAAAATACTGGCTTTGGCACCGGAAATATGCTGAGTTTCGGCGCGGTCAGTGACCCACTCAATCCCGGCAATCACGCGATGAGATCAGGCGTTTTTGATGCAGAAAGCGGTGCAATTCAACCTCTCGACCAAACGCTGATTGAAGAACACGTCCGCTATTCCTGGTTCCGCCAATATCATGGAGGAAAACACCCGCACAAAGGCGAAACCATACCGGATTATCAAAGCGAATCTGACCGTTACACCTGGGCGAAAGCCCCAAGGTATAACGGTAATGTCATGCAAACCGGCCCGATGGCAGAGCTGATAATTGGCGGCGATCCTTTGGTGTCAGACTTTCACCAGCAAGAGGGCGCTTCTACCTGGCTTCGACAATTTTCAAGGCTTCGTCGAATGGGGTACAGCCTGATTCAGATGAAACAAATCGTCGAGGCACTTAGCCTGGACATCAATGGGGATTTCTTCCTTCCGCCTAATTCCGAAGATGAAATCGACGGAAAAGGTTTTGGCATGATTCAGGCCGCAAGAGGTGGGCTGGGGCATTGGGTCAGCATTAAAGATGGCGTAATAGACAGATACCAGATCATCACCCCGACCGCATGGAATGCCTCTCCACGTGATTCCTATGGTCAACACGGTCATTGGGAGCAAAGCGTGATTGGTTTACCTGTCGAAGATGTGGAGAACCCTCTTACGGTAGGACACGTCATCCGTTCTCATGACCCCTGTCTAGTCTGCACCGTCCATATGCTGCCCACAGGGAAAAGAAAACGTTTTGGAGTTTAGCCATGCAAGTACTCAGAATCCTCTGTTTCGGTAACACTTTGCACTGTGATGATGGTATCGGCTCCGCGATCGCCTCAAGGTTAAAAGCCTCGGAACTTCCTGAATGCGTCGAAGTGTTTGATGCTGGTATTGCGGGGTTGAACGCCATGCCGTTGTTCGAAAACTGCTCGAAAGTACTGGTCGTAGATGCCGCAGACTTAGCGTTGTCACCAGGCAGTTTTCGGTTTGTTAAGCGTAGTGAGATCTACGCACCTGAACATGATGATCACATGGGCGGTGTTGGATACCTGCTCCAAGCCGTAGAGGCAGTTTCTCATCTCAAGCCAAAGATTGATATCTTGGCTATACAACCAGAGAGAATTCAACGCTTCGAACCCCAGCTTTCTCTCGCGCTCCTTGATGCCTTAGAAACGGTGGTCGACACATTGGTTGAATATGCAGTTCTCCATGCGCGGGTAAGCCAGAATAAGCAGGAACTGTCACCATGACGACGCCTTCCCGAAATCTGAATTCCAGAAAAGAAAGGCAAAACTCTCTTTCTACCAACGCAGAAAATGAACAGCTTCGCAAAGAAATCGATGCGCTGCATGCTGCCGCAGAGGCAAGAGAGCAGCAGCTTTTAGCTGCAACACACGCCATGGATGACATCCTTCTTGAAGTCGAGTCCCAACGCAATACGCTCAAGAAAAAAAACAAACAACTGCTCGAACTGAACGCCTACATTCGAAGCATCAACGATGCGATGAACAGCGTTTTGATTGTAGTGAGTATTGACGGGCAGGTGACACAGGCAAACCGCGTTTTTACGGAAGCTCTTCATTGGACGGAAGAAGAACTTCCCCAGATTCATGTGGATACGCTATTCCCCAAAGAAGTGCTTTCTACAATTAAAAGCGCTGTTAGCCAACATACAGGTTCACTTGTCGTTTCTCATATTACCCAATTCAGCCGCCTAGAGATTGAAACCGAGCTGTATAAAAGTAATGGCACACCCACTTCAACGGTATATTTGGTAAAGGGAGAACGGTTCTACAGCCATCAGGGCAAACTGCAAGGGATCTTGCTGACAGCGACCGATATTTCTGAACTCCGTGAGCGAGAAAATGCCTTGCAGCAGAGTCAACAAACACTTGAGAGTCGAAACAAAGAACTGGCAGAAACATTGGATCAGCTCAGAACCTCACAACAGCAATTAGTTCAGGCTGAAAAGCTGGCATCTCTTGGCCAATTAGTGGCAGGGGTTGCTCATGAAATCAATAATCCCATCAGTTTTATCATCGGTAATGCCCATGTGTTGAAGCGGAATGCTGAGCGTCTTGAGTCCTATCTGGAAGCCGTTCACGCCAATAATGAACAGGACCTTTCAGACCTAAGAGAATCTTTGCGGATTGATTCGGTAACCAAAGATCTAAAACCTACCGTCGAAGATGTTTTGGAAGCAGCTGGCCGGGTAGGAGGGATTGTCGAAGCGCTTAGAGATTCTTCAGCCGAACAAGCCAAAAAAACCTCAGTGGACTTAAAAGATATTGTCGCCCTCGCGGTGAAATGGGTATCTACAAACCACGATGTCAGGCAGACAATTCAAATACACTTGACTGACAGCGTGATGGTTTGGGGTCATAAGGGTCAGTTGGTGCAGGTTGTCGTTAATCTGCTCAACAATGCACTTCATGCCTGCAGAAAGGCTGACAAGCCAAATGTGCGCATCGAAATTGGTCAAAACAACAGCCAAGGTTGGCTCTGTGTTTCAGACAATGGTACTGGCTTGGAGGAGTCGACAATCAGCAAGATCTTCGATCCTTTCTTCACCACTAAAGAAGTCGGCGAGGGCAGTGGGCTTGGGCTCGCTATCAGCTACCGGTTAATCACAGATCATGATGGCGAGCTAAACGTGATAAATCAGACTGAAGGTGGTGCGAAATTTACGGTTTTGCTCCCTCTGTCGACTGCTCAGCGGTCTGCTCAAATAGAAAATCCCTGAATGACTGGGCAATCGGCGTCAGCTTTTTATCTTTACGATGAACAAGGTACCAACTGCGCGAAATTGGCATTCTCCTCACATCCAGCTCTATCAATCTACCTGTTTCCAACTCTTGTTCTATTGAATGACGTGAAACAATACCAAGGTATAGCCCTGCGGATACGGCTTGTTTAATGGCCTCTGTCGCACTCATTTCTGCACCCACGTTCAGGGCGAGCTTGTTTAAGTGAAAGAAACGTTCAATCGCGAATCGTGTACCAGAACCCAATTCCCTTATCACCATCGATTCTTCGGCGATACGCTCCAAAGGAATTCTTCTTTCCTGGCCTAGAGGATGATCCGGCGGAGCGATAACCACTAAAGGGTTATCCTTAAAAGGTTTAGCCCGGACATCAATATCTGTTGGTGGTTTCCCCATAATCAGTAAATCACAGTCGTTACTCTTTAAATCTTTCAGCAATTGTTCGCGGTTAGTCACGTTAAGGGAAACATGCACATTCGGATTTTGCTTTAAGAAAGCCGCCACCAGATTGGCTGAAAAATAGTTCGCCGTGCTGGCTACCGATAGCCGTAACTTCCCTGATTTCAGGGTTTTAAGATTTTCAATAGCCTGTTTAGCATCGCTGAAGTTCTGAAGGATTCGATTGCAATGGAACAACATTTCATCGCCGGCAGATGTCAGATACAAAGATTTTCCCATCATTTCAAACAGTGGAAGGCCAACGTTTTCTTCCAGTTGGCGAACCTGCATGGAGACAGCGGGCTGAGTCAGAAACAATTGTTCAGCCGCCTTAGTAAAACTGAGGTGCGTCGCGACACACTGAAAGATATGAAGTTGGCGTAATGTAATGTGCATGGGTATCCCTTAATTACAGCAAAGGTTATGGATACGCTGCACAGATCCTGCCAAATCCGATAACTAATTATTTTTAAATGATATTTTCTCTTCCTTTAGAGGTTTGGTAGGAATAAAAGCGAATTGAATCGGAAAGAAAGATTCCAGTTTGGAAGCTGACTTTGCGACAAGGATTCCCACAATATAGTCATTGAAAGCCAGAGAGGCGAACTAAGCTTTTCTTATCTATATTGTTGATAGATAAGGGTGTTATCGTGGAAATGGAAACCCTAAATGAAATGTTTGAAAAAGCAGTCTTAGAGGCTGAAAAAGAAGCCAGATACTATGCAATCTACCAGACTGTATTCAGGGTAACGTCATTCATAATTCGAGCGGCTGTTGTCTTTGCGCTTTATAAGGGCGCTATGTTGGCACTCGGAGATGCCGCCATGAAGGCAGACAGTCTGACATGGATTGCGGCAGCAGGTGTTCTAGCTGCAACCGATAAGCTATTTGTGGTCACTAAGAATTGGAGAAGATTCACCAAAGCTAGGCTAGAAATTTTGTTGCTCATTGCCTTGGCCAAAATCGATTGGGATGAGTTTGAAAGTAAATGGAGCAACGCCGAACCCGCAGCGGAAGATGTCGCGAAGGCTGTCAAAATTTGTAGAGACTTGGTCCAAGAAGCCAAAGAGGTTTCGATAAGAGAGACAATGAGTTGGGATGGTGACTTAGAAGCGGCAATGAAAGAAATGATCAAAATGACCAAAAGCAAATCCTAGCCATCAGTCCTGATGGCTTTCGATAATTCACCAAAGCTAGAAGAACTCTGTTGGAACAGAATGATCCAATATGAGCGTCTTAGAGAATTGGTAATTATCTATTTTATGGTAAATAGATAATTACGTTTAATAGACTGAAATCTTTGAAGAAAGTGGGTAATGACAGACGTAGGAGAGTCAGATTTGGCGTAGCCGCACATCATATTTAACATAATATACATAAAGCGCACTTATGGATTGAAATTTAACAGCTCAATAGAGCCCTAGATTTGGCTTCAATTTGCTTATATCGAATCACGGCTGACAGCTTTCTATGTCACTCCTGGCTGGCGTTATTCAGACAAAATAGATTCTGAGTTTCCTCAAATGTCTTTCTGCTTTATCCCATGACCGAAAAGCCCCTTCTTATCAAAGCGCGCAGCTATCTACCGAACGACCTCAATTAGCAAGGCTTCAAAATTGATGAAGACCGCGCCATTCTTATCACTCCGTCAGGCGCGGTTTTCCATCCCAGAGAGCTTGAGGCCTTTCCTATATGGCGTAACGAGTACTTTTAGCTGGTTCGCCGTCATGGACACGTCCCGGACGCACCGCAACACCCACCTAAGCCACCGATAACGGAATATCGAGGCGGTCGACGGCAACAAGCAGCTCCTTGGATTCCTTCTAG
The DNA here is from genome assembly GCF_000973155.1 of Grimontia sp. AD028. Classification (NCBI taxonomy): domain Bacteria; kingdom Pseudomonadati; phylum Pseudomonadota; class Gammaproteobacteria; order Vibrionales; family Vibrionaceae; genus Grimontia; species Grimontia sp. AD028. The sequence continues at coordinate 100,964 of NZ_LASY01000003.1, forward strand.
AGATAAATGACGATAATAAAGCCCGCTTCTGCGGGCTTTTTCCAGACAGTAACATCTAGTTATAGTTTTTTGCTTTAGCAGCTAGACTTGCTATCAATAACCCTATGGAGACTAAGCCGAAAAACGACAATACGGAGCTAGCGAGATTAATTACGAGGTTATCTTGGGTGATATCAACGATTTCAATATTGGTAAATGACTGTATAGAGAATATTATTGAGTGGTAAAATTCGAGATGGGTACTCGAATTATCGGAGAGAAATAAAAACATAGCGAAAAGAAAAATAATTACAGCCACCGACTTAATGATGTTAAGTGGCTTCTCTCCATATCCCCAATACAACTCTTGAAGTAGCATTCCTGACGACTTGAAAAAAGAAGAAAAAATCTCAACCAATCCTTTGTTTTTAACAGTTCCGTTGAATATAGTCCATAAGTTCTGTCTTTTAGATTTTTCTTCCATAAAATAGTGCTCTCCAGCCAAATCTGGATAACCCAATCTAGAATAGAGTAGTTTTGCGTTTCTATGGAATATCCTACTACGCTCTGGCTTAGGTTCATTAACCAGCTCATCATAGGCAAGTTTTGTATCGATGATATCAGCTTTATCTAGATCTATGGATAGTGAACTAGACTTTATTTTGCTCTTGGATAGATTTCCATCACAAATACTCAAGCTAACTTTTCCATATTCAAAATTACATTCAGCAATACTCCCCTCTCTAATATCAATACCCACTACAGACTGATAAAATGAAGCCATGTGTAGGTTTGATTTAATGAGATTGAAGTTTGTCATCTTACAGTAATAAAAACTTTGCAAACTTGGTATCATGACATCATTTAATTTAAGATTACTAAGATCAGAAAACTCTAGATTTTTCTCACCAAACGAACCGCCGTCTATTTCTCCTGAAAACCCACCTAACTTAAGTAATTCTAACTTTGGCGGGTGCTTGTGTGTTTCATGATTAAAACGATTTTCTTTGTAGTATTGAACTGATCTTCCGATCATATGTAATGGAATGTTAAACTGGATATTTGAATAGCTAGTCTCTCCAGTTTTATCATAAGCTACGGAACCATTAGGTATTAATGTTTCTAAAACGCACTTATAATCAATTATTTTATTTTTAATTGCCCAATCTGTGTAACTAATAAAGCTGGAGCTCCTAATGCATTTTCTATATTCATACCCTTCCAGTTCATGGCGTGATAAAAATGAGGTATGAATAATTGGATCATTAGGAACATCTCCAAACGGGTTATATCGAACGTCAATCTGCACTAGGCTTACATCAAACCCATAGCGCTTTATGAATCTAGCTGGACCAAACTCAATTAGGTCTGCGTGTTTAATATTCACCTGCTCCGTTAACCAATCATTGAAAAATGGCAAGGAGTCGCTCAAAAATTCAACAACTCTTGGGAAGTCATTTACACTTCGCCATCTGTTAAATTTTTCATCTTGCCAGCACAGCCACTCTTGAGGGGAGAGTTCTATTTTTTCTTGGTAATTTGGAATCTGGGACAACTCAATATACTCACAAGTCTATTTTTTCATATGATTTTATCACCATATATCGGGAGTAAACAGACGTCCTACTTTTTTTCTAAGGAGCGTATTCTACTTTCTTGGTCTTCTTGAACGCTTTTAATCCATCGTACGTCTGTCTTCAACGCCGCTATCGTCGCAAGGCTTGAAGCAAACCCAGTTCCAATCGAAATAGCCAGTGTTTCTAGTATACCCACCCTACTTTCCTTTAAATTTAAATGAGAAGAATTCCAGCAGATAACGCACCATTGAGCGAAATCCAAACGTATCAATGACCACCGCTGCGACCACATACCAGTAATATTCAGGGACAGCTTTCAATGCGGTAAAACCTGCCTCCACATACGGCGCATAATCCGGCAGAAAAGACAGCATTAACGGCACAAAGACCACCAGTAAAATGAATTCGTCTTTCATGCCGCGCTCTTTGATGCTGACCATATCCAAATCTGCGGCCTTTTCATCACCAGAGCGTAAACGTTTCACTTTGGCATCATGCTGCGCCTGTGCAATTTCGTCTTTGCGCTTTATGCGGCTTCTCGATTGGGATGTGGATGAGCCTGATTGTGTTGCCAAGCGTGGTTAAGCGCATTGCCAATAACGACATCACCATGTTTGCGATTGTGGCCGGGATTTTCTATTTACTTCATCAAGGTGCGGCTGTGCAGCAAGCGATGATCATCTATCTGCTGTTCGCGGTGCTGGTCTTGTTTGGTGCGAACCAGGTAGAACGTCGCTCGCTGTTTCTGGCGGTGTTTGATAACCGTGCGACGCGCTTTCTGGGTGACATTTCGTATTCGGTTTACCTTTGCACGCCGTCGTCCTGTTGGTGGGCGTTGACGCTATCCATTACATCAATCCATACATTACCGACTGGTGGTACGCGCAAACCTCTACAAGTGCATTGATAGGCGCAATGGTCGGCTTTGCAGTAGTGATGATCGCCCTTTCTTCATTGACCTATTACGGCTTGGAAAAGCCGGTGCTGAAATGGCTTCGCCAATTTTCCAAAAAGCCAAGTCAGCTTGATCCGGTAAAAGCTTAAATGCGAAGAGGCCCTGATAATCAGGGCCTTTTTGACTAAATTGTAAAATTTACAAACGCTCCTGTGCTGATAATGAATCACTTGAATTAAATTGATTGCATATTCTCGTTTTGCTCAAAAAACAGACTCCATACTTTCGGTGCCTAATTGCGTTTACCGAACGAAACACCATAAGGAGTTTTTAATGAAGAATTGGAACACCTTCAGATGGCGTATCACTTACCCGCTTGTAGCGGCCTTTATGCTGCTGGGTTGTGATGGAAGCTCTGGCACAACACTTCAAAGTACCAGTGCAAATAAAGATACACCTCAAACCGATACACTCGAACCAACAACGCCAGATAGCCAAGAAGGCATTAAAGGCTTTCAGTTTCTGGGAGCACAAGCCGCAGATAGTGACGAAGATAAAGATACCAATAAAACCGTCAACCTCTCAGGCTCCTCAGGAAATGTCCCAAGCTCCTCCACACCAACAAACTCTGGCGTGAGCAGCCCATCAAATACAACATCCTCATCCTCAACGGAACCTTCCTCGTCTCCCTCCAATGTATCACCAACACAAACCGCCAATACCAACACAGATAACACCGCCAGTGAGACCGCTAACTCTGCAAGTGTTGAATCAGCGTCGGTTACCGCTGGATCGCCGGACAGTAAACAAACAACGACTTCTGCAGAATCAACAGGCAACGAGAATCAAACACAATCAGTAGCAAGCTCACAGGCGTCAGAGGCCTCTTTGACAACAGAAATCCCCGGCACCTCAGAACAACAATCAGCATCGACGGAGGTTTCTAAAGAAACATCAGAAAGCGTGGACGGGAGCAGCGATACAGCCCTCTCAGCAGGTAGTGATAAGTCAGATCAGCTTGAAACCACGACGGAAGGAACTAGTTCAGAGTCAGCAACGTTCACTGCGTCACTAACAGAAAGCGCTGCTGATAGTGATAAGAATGCCTCAGAATCATCAACTATAGATACGAATGCAACCACAGAGACAAAAGCCGTTGCTGAAAGCACAACAACGACAAACACGGAAAGTGAATCTGGTTTAGCGTCTGCCGAAAACACTGATGTAGGAAGTGATACATCGACAAGTCACGCGTCGGCTGAAGTGACAGACCAATCAACGGAAAACGTTGAAGAAAGCGAGGCGCTAGTAGAAGAAGAAACTACGCTGACAGCATCAATGACAACTGAAAGCGCCTCTGGCAACTCAGATAGTTCTGAAACCTCATCAAGTATTGAAGTCCTTCCGGATGTCACAACAGAATCAGAAGCTTTTTTGGCTGCATTGGTTGAAGCAATCGAGGGCGCCAACACCGACACAGAAAACGTTGAAGCTGCACCAACGAAACGCCTGACAAAAATTGAACTGGCGCCCTACTCATCCGTTGTGTTTTCCGGCACTGTTCAATTCACGGCGACGGGAACTTACGACGACGGCACAACAGAAGAAATTACTCAGCAAGTATTTTGGTATTCATCCAATAGCCACATTGGCGATCTAGACCATAATGGATTGGCAACGCTCTACAATGAAGGCTCTATTAATGTCTCTGCCAAGCTGGACGGCATATCCAGCAACGAAGCATTTTTAACGGGCAAAGAATTAGTTTGCGGCCATAAATTCAACCAGCCTTTCCAGTACGCTGCGAACGATAGAGATAGCGCCAATGCGGCAGGCGGCTGCGTTAAAATTGCCGAAACCGCGCAAGGTACCTGGTTTACGTCAGCGCCTAGTGCTCAAGCTGTCATCGATTTCGAATTCCCTGTCTCAGGCACTACCTATTGGGAAATGGGTCATCGGGGCCCTAAGGGGAACTTCATATCTCTGAATTACCAAGAATCCAATGCTTGGTGTAGCTGGCTGAATCGTCTGGAATTTGCTGGTCGCCAAAACTGGAAAATGCCTAACAACAGTCAATTGAAAGATCTTCACTCTCAGCTCGGTGATATGCACATAAACTATGGCTGGCCGGGTCTCTGGCACTATTATTCCACGGATCGAGGTTGGCTGGGGTATTGGACCCGTTCCCTGAAAAACAGTTTTAGCTGGGACGTGTTCGCTAATGACAGGCATAACACCTCATGCATGTCTGTGGGATAGCGCTGAATTGACACTTCTAATGTAACAATGAGCTATTCAATCAAGCGGGCTCTGATGTCTATACCCAAACAACCTGAAGTTCGTTGGGTATAGACGCTGCGCGGGTTTGAATGATTGCAGAAACCAATCCTTCCTTTACGGTCTATTAGCTTCCTCCATCATTACACACATTGTTACAGCTCTAAGGAATACATGAATGGAAACGTTAATCGAACACCGTATTATTGTAGCCGAATGTTTACATTCGCTTGGAGCAGTCTGGCTATCGGCCATGGATTAAAACAGGGACCGTTTTGCAAGGAAGTCTTTATAAACAGCAATAAAAAGGCTTTACGATGAAGAAAATGACTATCGCATTGGTTGTCGCGTTATCCGCACCCACTTTTGCGTCTGATACGTCAGACGATACTTATCTTTTCGGCGGATACAAAGGCGGTGATCGTAGCGGTTTTGCTCTGGGGGCTGGCTATCAGTTCAGTGAAAGCTTAGGCTTCGAAGCCTCTTACGCCTATGGCGGTGATGAGAGTTTCTATGAGTTCGAAGGAAACAGGGTTACCTATCGAAACAAGGTTAATGTCACTTATCATTCCACACACTTTGATGCGGTATGGAGCAAGAAAATGTCGCCCTACTTCATCCCGTTTGCTAAAACGGGGATCGCTTACAACGTTGGAAAATCGGACATGACAAGCACCTTCAGTCCTGGACAAATGTCATCCCGTGACAGTGAGTTCAGACCTCATTTGGGCTTAGGTGTTGAGATGCGTTTGCTTTCTGAAAGTAACGTATTTGCCAGGATGGAATACAACACCTATCTCATGTCCAGCCCAGCCAGTGACAGTTGGTGGGGATTAAATTTGGGTTACCGGTTTAGCTAATAACTACCGCTATAAGCTTTATCATTAAAGGGGCTGAATCTGGGGCTCTTTAGGTTGGCTTACTTTGCATTTCTACTGGTAACTTCAAAAAATAAAGCCCTCTTTCGAGGGCATTTTCTTACGAGTTGTGTCTACTCAAACTTTGAATTTGTTTAACTCACTTTCCTGCTGGCCAGCTAAATCCGATATCGCGACACAAAGCGACTCCTGCTCTTTGGCTTGCTGAGAAAGAGTTTCACTGATGTCACGGATGTTGTCTGTATTCTGTTGGATATCAGCGGCAGTATCACGCTGTCTGAACGAGGAGTTAGAGATCTCAGTGATCAGTTCGTTAATACGGTAAATGTGGCTGTGGATGTGGGTCAATGCTTCATTCGCGCCCAGTACTTCTTCCTGTGTACTTGATGCCGTATTACGGCTTTGAATAATGACACTTTCCGCTTCGCCAACACCAGCTTGAAGCTGGGCAATCATGTTTTTGATTTCTTCAGTTGAAGTTTGGGTGCGTGAAGCCAGTGCACGAACTTCATCGGCAACAACAGCGAACCCTCGACCCATTTCGCCAGCACGAGCAGCTTCGATCGCGGCATTTAATGCCAGTAAGTTGGTTTGCTCAGCAATGTCGGTGATCACGGTGAGGATGGATTCGATGTTCGCGCTGTAGTTAGCCAGTTCGTTGACTTTGGATACTGCGGTTTCCATTTCGCCCATCAACACTTCTATAGACGCTTTGGTTTGCTCAACAGAACGCCCACCTTTGTTAGTGGCCTCACTACTTTCCGCTACCGCTTCGGCGGCGTGGCGCGCACGCTCAGCTACGTCATTGGAGATCTCTGTCATTTCATGAATGGCGTTGGACACCAGATTGATCTCATTGAGCTGGTGATCAGCGCCCTGCGCTGCATTTTTGGCAGTGGATACTGTCAGGCTGACATTGTTGGAGACTTCGCCAGAGGTGGTTTTGATATTGGTGACCAGCGCTTGAAGGTACTTGATAAAGCCGTTGAACTCGTTAGAAACGCCACCGAATTCGTCATTACTTTTAATGGTAAGACGCTTAGTGAGGTCGCCGTCACCGCTGTTAATTTCTTCCAGACTTTCACGGAGGTTTTCCAGTGGTTTAAGTTGACGGGAAATCAGCAAGCTAAGCAAAATCCCGATAAGAATGGCGCAACCGGCCGTGGTCGCTGCTGCGGTGAATCCAAAATTGTCGCTGTGCGCCATAACAATGGATTTATCAAGCACAACACCTATCAACCAGTTACTGCCTCTCAGACCATCAAGCGGCTGAAATGCAGTGAAAGCAGCTCCGGCATCGACCTCAACTTCCTGAAATGTATCATCCAGCACGGGTAATGTGCCTTTGAAGAGCTCGCTGAGTTTGAGTCCATTTAGCTCGCCATTTGGGTGGCTGATGATGGTGCCGTCTGCACTCAACAAAAAGGCGTAACCGGCATTGTTGAAATTGAGGGTGTTGAGCGCTTCTGACACAGTTTTTAAGCTGAGATCCCCACCAAAGGCTCCTTTGGATTTGCCGTTATCATAAAGATTGGCAACAACGGAGATGAGAATTTCTTTGGTCGCGGCGTCCGGATATGGGTCGGTCAGCATCGCAGAATCGTTTTTCTTAGCAAAGGGATACCAAGGACGTTTCCGAGCATCCCAACCTTCTGGATTCCAAGTTGGATCATTGGTGATGCGTTTCCCATCGGTGTCGAGCCCTCCAAATATCAGGATAAACTCGTCTTTAAGCATCGGAAGATCGAAGGTGCTTTGAATGGTTTCTGCACTGAAGTCGGCATTGATGTTCCCGGCCATCATATCGATGAGGGCGAGTTTACCGTTCAGCCAGTTGGTTATTTGCTCTCCCATGGCAGCAGTGGTTTCAAGGGTGTTTTGTTGTGAGCTGATCAGCTCTTCCTGTTTGACGCTCTGGTATTGAAACCAAGAAAGCGCCGAGAGTACTCCGATAACAACTGTTGTAGAAAGTAGAGCAACACGATAAGAGACTTTCATTTGCGATACCCGTCATTGATTAGGTGGATCAATTTTTCTTATATGTATCGCTTAATGAAGCAGACCCTTTAGTCTCAAGCTAGGACTTGTTAATGATTATTGTGTTATTTGTAAATATAATGAGCTGTATGTGTCGGATATTTTTACACTCGGCGTTTTTTACTCGATCTTTCAGTGTATTGAACTTGAAGCATGACAAAGTGAATCGCCTGTTTTTATAGACTTTTCACCCTGACTGAGACCTTTACTCCGCGGTACTCTACTTGCTCTATTTCCTCAAACCCAATGCGGCCGTATAAACCTCCGTCTAGCTGTTCGGTTTGGAGGTGAAGTTTTTCTATACCCAAGTCTCTCGCCAAGCGCTCTAACTCACCAACCATCTGAGATGCGACCTTCTTGCCTCGATGCGCTTTTTCTACATAGACGCCACCGACCCAATGTTCCTTGTCGGTGTAGATGCTCATTTCGTGATAACAGAGGTAGGAACAACCGAGGATCTCATCACCTTCAACGGCATAGATCATCAGTGGCAGTGTATCTCGGTTCAGGTACTCACTGAGTTTGGTTTGATTGCGCTCTAGCGTCGCTTCCGGATTCAGGTGGCCCCATTCATTGAGAAACCACTGAGCAACGGTAGGAAGTGTTTCTGGCTTATCTGCAAGGAAGATGAATTTCATGATTTGGCCTTTTCCAGAAGGTTCTTGGTTTTTAACCAAGAATACAGACCATAGAAAATACCGCCTAATGGAAATGCCCAAAGCGAGAAAGAGAGCGCTTCTATGAAGCCTTTTCCGGTAAAAAGTGGCGTGATAGCGGCATAAAAAATCGCGGTAGGAATTCCCCACAACAACACACCGTAAACCAGTATGTGTTTGGGCATCCCCATCGCGATCTTTTGTTCTAGTTTCTTGAGGTCTTCTGGATTCGTCACTGTCGGCTCGTATGCATGATAGTTAAGTCATGCGTTGTTTATGCCTTGGTGACTTGCTCCTGCAAAGTTGCCGCAATGATTGTTGCGAGTTCAGTCGCAGGCGTTTTGGTGCTGTCGAGTTTGAGATCATATTTCAGATGATGTGGTGATGTGTAGAAGCCATGCCTCACTTCATCTAACGTTCTATCTCCTCGGTCAAATGTGCGTCTCTCTAACTCTTGAAGTTCGCAGACAAGACCAACATATAAACGCTCATGGCGCTCGAAAGCCAGATCCATTTTCAGTGCTCGCTGTGGCGTTGAAATCACAGCATCAAAAATCACTTTGTTGCCTGCTTCAAGCAATGCATTCACACAAGAGAATGCCCCGTTCATCAGGGTATTTGGGTCCAGTGAACGCCAGTCATTTTCCTGATTACAGCGCTGAAGCACTGACGGTGGAAGTGAATAGACTAATGTGTCGATAGAAAAATACAGCCAGTTTTCTGGAAGAAACTGCTCCTGGAGAGCTTTTGCCAGCGTGGTTTTACCCGCTCCAGAGGCGCCATCGAGAACGATTAAATTTGGGCTCATAAAGAAAATTGCCTCTTTGTTGTTTTTGTTGGCGACATCATTCTTGTTATGTGAATCTGAGGAAAGTTTTTCCGGTTTATGTGGAAGAAAAATGCGATCCATACGCACTCTGTTTCAATGATGAGCCACACATTTTTTAGGTAATTTCACTGCAATATCGAAGGTGTTTGTAACTGACCGATGTACCGATTGCACTCAGAATAGACCAATCTCGAATACCTGATTACTCGCCTTGTAGCCCGCCACTGCTGTACTAATGTTCTGAAAAACACAGATAAATATGAGCCTAACCCATTGGGCCGTAACAACAATAACGTCAGTAACTACATCAGGGGAAATAACGTTGGCTAGAGTTCTTATCATCGCTGGTGACTTCGTTGAAGACTATGAGATCATGGTGCCCTTTCAAGCGCTTCAGGTTTTAGGGCACGCGGTTTCTGTGGTTTGTCCGGGGAAATCAAATGGCGAAACCATCAAAACAGCTATCCATGACTTCGAAGGCGACCAAACCTACACCGAAAAACCAGGCCACAATTTCACGTTGAATGCGGATTTCGATGCGGTATCCGAAGCCTCGTTTGACGGTTTACTTTTACCTGGCGGACGCGCACCAGAATACCTGCGTTTGAACGAAGATGTGCTCAACTTGATCACTGCGTTCAACAACAAAAACAAACCGATTGCTGCCATTTGCCACGGCGCCCAGTTACTCACGGCATCATATGTGGTTTCAAACCGCGCGATTTCCGCGTACCCCGCTTGTGCTCCGGAAGTCAGACTGGCTGGCGGTGAATTCACAGACATTGCAATGGACGAAGCCATTACCGACGGTAACCTCGTCACGGCACCAGCATGGCCAGCTCATCCTGCCTGGCTCACCCAGTTCCACACACTGCTTACTCAATAACTATAACGATCCATCACTAAGCCTCCCATTTGGGCGCGATTCGCGCCCTTTTTTTATTAGGCTCACTTTCAGTTTAAACCTCATATTTTCAGTTAGATAAGCAAGTAGAACATGTGCAGTGACTGGATTTGCTTTATAGGCATGCCAATAAGTTATAGTGCATTAAAGATATGTCTATGCTCTAAAGCCACTGTTCGGTTTCAGTCTTTGCGGAATAGAAAACATCAGGTGCGAAATCTCGGAGTGAGTCTGGCGTGAGTTGAGGCTTCGCTACGACAACGTAGCGTAATGGCCCGTTAAATGTCATCGCATCGAATGGATAACAGGTCACCAGAGTGACGCGATCATCGTCGGTTTGCTCTATCCACTGAGTGTCGGATTCATGAGCGATGCTGATTTCTTCCACGCTGTAATACACCTGAGTGCCGGCGCGGGTCTCAATGCTCATTGAATCACCCGGCTTTATCTCTGCTAATCCTGCGAAATGGGTGTCGTTATGACCGTAGATGACGACGTTTCCCCTCCTTCCCGGCAAAGCAGTTTGCATCTGCAATGTGGGACCAAACGCCAGGTTTCGCATGTTGGCGCCAGACAACACCCACTGCGGCTTGTTGTTCTTCAATGCAATCTTGGCGATGGGATAAGTATCAGCCCACGGCCAAGGGGCTTGGTTCTCGCCCGTTTGTTTCTGCTTCTCCCAAGCATGGGCAATCATGAATTGGGCGAGTTGCGCCTTGGCTTTGATGTATAGGCCATTTGCCATGATGACACCTCCACACAGGAAGCTAGCGATAAAAACGAGTTGCCAGGGCTTCTGTTGAAAATAACGACGGATGACTTCCATGTATACTGACCTTCTATTGAAAAACGTCACGCGATGCTCGACTGAAGCGAATCCCTACCGCACTGACAGCCAGCATTAATCCACCCAGTAACATCATGAAGGTGCTTCCTAAACCACTTTGCAGCATGGCGACGTTGTTTTTGGGCGCATGAGGATTGATTTGATGTGGCTTTGCTTTCTCATCCAACGGTCGGCTTGGGTTGTTATCAACGGCGACCAGCGATGTATGCTTGGTGACAATGTGATGGTTTAAACCTAGCTCTGTGATTCGGTTTTCTTTCTCACCTGCACTCAAGCTTTGATAGAGGGTGATACTTTCTATTTGTTTGCGAGCCCAAAGTACGTCGATACCTGTCGCAGCACCCGCCTGAATCGCTTCAAGGTCAATATCGAGTTGCCATGGTGCGTCACTTTGAATGCCTGTTAGCTGTAATGTACTCGCGTTTTCAGGGATGGTAAACGCCAAATCCAAAGGCTGGGTTTTGTAAAGATCCGGTACTGGGTTTGGCCACGCATCAACAGGCTCGCCGTTATCCCACTTCACGGTAATATCCTTCATCACAGGACTGGAAAGCTTTTCAAACAGCGGCTTTAGGGATGTAGAAACTTCGTTGAGGTTACTGATATGGGTGAAGCTTCCTTTACCTGATACGGCGGCGCGCTGCATAAAGGCACTGTTTGGCGCAGAGCCGATCCCTACAGTAAACAGTCTTCGGTCCTTCAATCCTTTGCTGATTAAGCCGTACAGTTCGTCTTCATTGCCAATGGCACCGTCTGTCATAAAGACAATTTGGTTGAGGTAACCAGTCATTGGCTCTGAGGCATATGCCAACTCCAATGCTGTCGCCATTTCGGTACCGCCGTCTGCTTCAATCCCACGAACAATGCTGCTGACTAAACCGATATTTTTGAGGGTTGCTTGCACAGGCACTGACGAATAGCGACGCGCTTCGTGGTTAAAGATAATCAGGTTGAAGTAATCGTCGGCTTCAAGGCTGTGCAGCGCGTAGATGACAGCCTCTTTGGCTTGCTCGATGGACTCACCATACATGGACCCGGAGATGTCCAACACCAAAGTGATGTTTTGCGGGATGCTATTGGTCTGCTTAGATTGCGGCGGCATCGCCATCAAAAGGCCGTATTTCTCGCCTTCCTTTTCCTGCACAAACAAGGCGGCAACCGGCATGCTGGCTGCCGCTGGTCGCCACTTGAGTACAAAATCCTGATTGGCGATTTCCATTTCGCTCAGTGTGACGGAATAGCGGCTATCAGTGACTTTCTGGACATTAATGGAAGCCGTAGTGCTTTCGATAAAATCAATGGGCAAACCCATGTTGATGTCGGCTTCCAACGTAAAAGCGATTTCATCTTCCAGCAATGGATCACGATACTCCGGCGTGATTTCATTGGCATCCGGCACCTGACGCGTTGCCACCGCCCATCCGTTTTGCATTTCCTGTAACGGCGTTACCACTTCTTCAACGCGTTGGTCGCCTTCTTCTAAGACTTGGGCTTCTGTATCGCCTCTTGCCTGCAGTGCCGTCGAATCTGGCAAACCCGGAATGTAGCGATGCGTGAAGGTGGTTGGGAAACGAAGGCTGAACTCGCCATCTTCATAGTGAACCGTCTCCTGATATTGGATATTCACCACAATGGTTTCACCAGGCGCGACATTGGCAATCTGCGAAGAGAACAAGTTCGCGCGGTGCTGTTCCACCAACGAGGCTTTTTTACCCTGCTCAGCGGCACGGTTGAAGGTTTCCCTCGCTTGCTGTTTCTTTTGGATTTCACCTTCAATGATGCGCTCACCGATTTGAATCGTCAGATGATCGACCGCTGCATTCTGAGGTAGCGGAAACAGATAACGGGCGTTAATCCAATCGTCTGTTGGATTGGTAAAACGCTGTTCGACCTTCACACGATTTACCAGACCGTTTATCACCATATCTGCGCTGGTGGAAAGCTGAGGTGCAGCCGTCCAGAGCTTGTCTTCGCTGTTTTGCGTTTGTATATACAAGCCGCCTTCTTCCTCATTGGCAAAGGCAATAGCAGGGAGGAACATGATGAAAAGCGCTGTCAGCAGCCAATCTGCCAATGGCGCTTTGAATGAGATTTTGGAGATTTTCAGGGAGTACATCGCCACTTCCTTGACCTGTTGTTATTGACTGGCATTACACCAAATCAATCTGTCGGTTCTGGGTAGCAACTGAGGCCAATTCAGACCAATTGTGGCAAGATTATGGCAGCCCAACACCAATAAGTTATAGTGCATTAAGAGATATAAAACAGCAGGAGACACGCTCCTGCTTATCTTATTGATTTAACGTGTGGTCAGTCGTATTTACCCTTTCACACAAACCACTTGCTTCAGGGTATGCACCACTTCGACAAGGTCTTTCTGTGCTTCCATGACTTTGTCGATATCTTTGTAAGCGTGCGGGATTTCATCGATCACTGCTGCATCTTTTCGGCACTCAACACCTTCCGTCGCGGCAACTTGATCTTTGATGCTATAAACCTTTTTCGCCTGTGTTCTCGACATGACACGCCCTGCGCCATGACTACAGCTTTCGAAGCTTTCTGGATTGCCCAGCCCTCGAACGATGAAGGACTTCGCCCCCATGTTACCGGGGATAATCCCCAGTTCGCCCTTGCCAGCCCTCACCGCACCTTTACGGGTGACATAGCACGACTTTCCAAAGTGCGTTTCCCGCGAGATATAGTTATGGTGACAATTCACCGCCACGTCTGCCGTTTCAAATGGCACTGGGATTTGTTTTCTCAGTGCTGTAATCGCATTAATCATCATGATTTCACGGTTCTTAGCGGCGAAATCCTGCGCCCATTCGACAGCTTCAACGTAATCGTTAAAGTAGTCGCTACCCTCTTCCAGATAGGCAAGATCCTGATCGGGAAGGTGAATCTGGTGCCGTTCCATCTCTTTCTTGGCCAGTTCAATAAAGTAGGTACCTATTCGGTTTCCTACGCCACGGCTGCCAGAGTGAAGCATGATCCAAACTGCGTCGTTTTCATCCAGACACAGCTCCAGAAAGTGGTTCCCCGTTCCCATGGTGCCAAGATGGTTAACGTGATTACTTTTCTTGATGGCCGGATGCTTATGGCAGATCGCCTCGAAGCGCAGTTCCAGCTTTTTCCATTCTTTCGCTACCACGTCAGGGATGTTATGCCACGCGCCACGGTCGGTTTTCCCTCGCCCAGATGTTCTTCCATGAGGAATAGCAGACTCAAAGGCATGTCGGATACCACTTAGGTTATCCGGGAGCTGTGAGGCTTTCAGCGAGGTTTGGGTCGCTAGCATCCCGCAGCCGATATCCACTCCTACTGCCGCTGGAATGACGGCTTTGACCGATGGGATCACGCTGCCTATCGTGGCTCCCATACCAAGGTGAACATCCGGCATTACGGCAATATGGGAGTGAACAATATCCATAGATGCGATGTTATTCAGCTGTTGGCGTGCCTTATCTTCAAACGGTACGCCTTTGGTCCACGCTTTTATCGTTGCTTTGTTTTCGTTTTTAATTTCGATGTAGTTTTCAGTACACATTGTGCTTTCCTTGATGACGCGCCTTACCGTATTACCCAAGGCAAGACGCGTTTTCTATGTCATTTTCACCACGCCTTGCATGAGTCCTTCCAGACCACCATAGACGTTGAGGTTGCTGATTTTGTCCGCCACTTTTTCAAGTGCTTCCAGCTCTTTCAGGCGCATCAGTGTTGGGTTGTTTTCCATCACTTTGGCGGTGTTGTGCAAGCTTCGTGTCGCTGCCGTTTCCTCACGACGTTTGATCACGTTGGCCTCTGCCGCTTTTTGCGCTTCAACCACCTGGTTGAGAATCGCTTTGATTTCACCGGGTAAAATGATGTCTTTCATACCCACGTTGCCTAACTCGACACCGACTGCTTTCAGATTTTCTGCCACCAGCTCTTTCACGGTTTCACCCACGTAGAGCTTATCCAGCAGTAAATCGTCCAACGCTTTGGTGCCAATGGCTTCACGCAACGCTAACTGCAGCAGTTTGTAGGCGTATTGTTCGACATCGTCCACGCTGCTGGCAGCTGTTTCAGCATCCAAGATGCGGATGTTGGCGGTTAAGTTGATGCGAAGGCTAACGCGGTCTTTGGTCATGATTTCCTGACCTGACACTTCCAGAATCTGGGTGCGCGTGTCATAGCTTTTCAACTGAAACTCACGGTTGAACTGCCAATAGCCATAAGTGCCCGGAGACAGTTTTTCTGCCAGCTTGCCGTCGATATAAAGCAGACCGACATGGCTGTTTTTCACTGTCGCCACCGCTACGGGTTTCACTGCGACCGTCGATTCACTGCGTATCAAACGCGTCGCCAGGTTCACACCAGCTTTGTTGATCAAATACAGCGTTTTATCTTCCACCTGCGGTGTGTCTGCAATGTCGATACGATCCAATCGGATGTCACCGGCATCTTTCCACATAAACAGACGCTCTCCCGGTGCCACCACACCACGCAACATGCCATCAAGATACAACATGCCTACTTCTGTATCCTGAAGTTTCTCGTGTTGGATGTGCTCCTTCAAAGAGGCTGAGCCTTGGTATAAGCGCTCTCCGTTTTTCTGGTAGAAATACAGCTCGTCGATATCGAAAACTTCGAATTCAACGTCGTCTTTCATGTCCCAAATTTTGTGTAAACCCGGCATAAGCACTTGGGTTAGTTGCTGGTTTTGAAAAACCAGTGCGCGTTCGTTTTCTGCGATTTTGATGGTTTTACGAAACATAATCTTTTTCCTTGTTTAAGTGAGAAACGAAAGGACACAGCGTGACGATGCAGTGGAAACTGTCGCTCTTGGTAAAGGGAGCTTCCTGCCTGCTTTACCCCTCTGCGCGGTTGCGTCTTCATCTCATTGGTTGCTCCGTTCGTTTCCTTGTTTCAATTTGTATGCGTTATCTGAGTGGGACTCGAACCCACGACATACGAATTAACTTCGCCGTTCTACCAATTGAACTATCAGTTAAGGTGACTAGAGCGGGAATCGAACCCGCATTCACGGAGAGTTTCCGCTGCTTATCCATTTAGCTATCTGGTCAGATATTTAGGGAATCGAACCCTCGGCAGTTTCCTGCTCCCTTCCAGGGAAACGTGATTGGTATACACATTCACAATGTGAGGTGCACCGGGGTGGTATTCAGAACCACACGCCGCTAACCACGAACTTGTTATTCCAAGTCACGTGCCAGCTTCAAAAAAAGAGTAAGAATTAATTTTTATTTTATTGTTTTTATTGAATTAAAATATTTTCAGTCGATTATCAGTCACCAGATTTATTGCCAGTAATATTCAAATATTCGATACTTCTGGATATGGATATATCTTTTTGGATATGAATGTGGTGATGAAGAAAACGATTGTTGTCAGCCTTTTGGGCACACAGTTAGACAGAATTGGAAAACGGGTTGATAGATGGACGCGCTGGAGACCAAATGTCGGATTGGTTCAACAAGAAAGCCTGTCTATCGACACGCTTTATTTACTGCATGACAACCATTCCAAGCGCCTTGCCAATAACGTTGCCGTTGATATCGAATCCGTTTCGCCAGACACAAGCGTTGCCTTATGCCAGATGAACTTCGCCGATCCGTGGGATTTTGAAGAGGTGTACGCCAAGCTCTATGACTTTTGTGAAGCCATGGATTTCGACATCGATAATCATGATTACCTTTTCCACATCGCCACGGGCACTCACGTGGCACAGATTTGTAGCTACCTGCTGACGGAGAGTCGTCACTTTCCGGGTAAGCTGATCCAGTCTGCGCCAGACCTGTCCAAGGAAGATAAGACCATTGGCCGTGTGCAGATTATCGATCTGGATCTGTCTCGCTATGACCAGCTCGCCACGCGCTTTGATAATGCACGAATTGAAGACGAAACCTTTCTGAAAGGCGGTATAGAAACACGCAATGAAGCCTTCAACCGGATGATTTCGCAGATCGAAAAGGTCGCGATTCGCTCCACTGCCCCTATCCTGCTTACCGGACCAACAGGTGCAGGGAAAAGCCAACTCGCTCAGCGCATCTATCAGCTCAAAAAACGCCGCGCCTTGCTCAAGGGGGAACTTGTTACTGTGAACTGCGCAACGCTTAAAGGCATGAACGCGATGGCGGCGCTGTTTGGACATACCAAAGGCGCTTTCACGGGCGCTTCTGCGGCGCGTGAAGGTTTTCTGCGCGCCGCCGACAAAGGGCTTCTGTTTCTGGATGAAATTGGCGAGCTTGGGCTTGAGGAGCAAGCTATGTTGCTTCATGCCATCGAATACAAGCGGTTTCACCCTGTTGGCAGCGATAAGGACGTACACAGCGATTTTCAACTCATCGCCGGTACAAACCGTGATTTGAAAGCCATGGTGATAGAGGGCACGTTTCGTGAGGATTTGCTGGCGAGAATTAACTTGTGGGCGTACCCACTTCCTGGGCTAAAAGACCGCAAAGAGGATATTGAACCTAATCTGGATTATGAAGTAATGGCCTTCGCCGAGAAACATGGTGATCGCATTCGCTTCAACAAAGAAGCGCGCGATAAGTTTCTCTCCTTTGCGCTCTCTCATCAGGCGACCTGGAACAGTAACTTCCGCGACTTAAGCTCTGCAGTCACCCGATTGGGTACATTGGCGGATTCATCAAGGATCGCGGTTGAAGATGTAGACGATGAAATAGCGCGTCTCTCTGGTATGTGGAGCGGCTCGTCGAATGAAAGCGCCAGTTCCTATCTTTCTCTGTTAGATGACGAAGTCAGAGAGGATTTGGATACCTTTGACGCGCACCAGCTTAACTATGTGTTGAGTGTATGTGACCGACATGATTCGATGGCGTCTGCGGGACGAGAATTGTTCAATATCAGTCGCAAGAAAAAGGTTCAGTCTAACGACTCGGCGAGGCTTCAAAAGTATCTGGCAAAGTTTGGGGTTTCTTGGAAGGACTTGAAGAAAAAGTGAGCAATGAACTTCTTGTAAGGTAATGAAATTAAAATGGTAAATTCATAATC
Organism: Grimontia sp. AD028; assembly: GCF_000973155.1. Lineage (NCBI taxonomy): Bacteria > Pseudomonadati > Pseudomonadota > Gammaproteobacteria > Vibrionales > Vibrionaceae > Grimontia > Grimontia sp. AD028. The sequence goes on from NZ_LASY01000003.1 coordinate 118,860, forward strand.
ATGAATACTTACGCACAAAACATTTTATCTCCCTCGGGAAATTTTTCACTTTAGTGATAAGTCATTCAATTTAATGAATAAAAGACATAAAACTGCGCGAATACAAAAACGGACGCTTTGTAGGCGTCCGTTCTTGTATTTAATCTTTGCTCACCACCAGCTCGGTGTAGCCAGTATCAGGATCATGCTCTCGACTGAACCCGTAACCATCAAACTTCAGTAAACACACTTCCGCGGTGTGACTGACAACACACCCATCCATCAAGTGCCCGCCTGTGACAGCGCCTTGTTCATCCGCAACCGAAATATGTAAATGAACATGCTCTGGCGTGAGCGTGCCAGACACAGAAAGAATTTCGAATGGCTCGATTTTACTCAGCGTAGATTTTCCATCCGCCACCCGAATTTTTAATTCAGACAGGCACCCCACCAGCGAAGCAACACAGCCTGCCTGAATCTGATGCGTTTTCACCGCATCGAGAATTGACTGCTTGAGATCTGCGCCTCGGGTAAGACGAAATGCGAAGGGTTCAACGGATGACATGGCGACTTAAACGATGGTTATTTAAATGACTTGTGTGGGAAAACGTTGCGGATACGTTGCTGCACCTTGTGGTCTATATCTTTCGATAGAACCAGCTTGGCAGGATTAAAACGGTTTCGATACACCTTGATGGTGCCGCTGAAAGGCGTTCGCTTGTTGATTTCTTCACAGTCATGAAGAAAACCATGAGGAATTTTCCCTTTCTTATTAACAAGCTGACCGTCCTTAAACTTGATAAGAATAATAGGACGGTCAACCAAAAGATAAGCGAATAAAGCGATAAAGCTGGCTGCGAGAAAGTACTCCATGCAGACTCCTTACATGTCGAGCAAACTACTCAAATCCTTCTTCAGCGCATCTACTTTCTTGTTAGCATTCTGGGAACGGTTGGCCTCACCAATCAGGTATTCAATCGTGTCCGAGAGCGTCGCATCGAGTTCCTGCGCTTTCAAAGACAATTTTTCCCAAACTCTGAAGTCCAGGTCAATCGACTTTTTACGAGTGTGCTCTTGTTCAGCATTAAAGTGACGCTTACGCTTCGCACGAATCGCCTGCTTGAGCTTCGTATCAAGCTCCGAAGACATGTGCTCGCCGATCCATTCGATCACTTTTGTAGGCTCGTGTTCGAGCGCTAACAGTGACTTCACCGCGGCTTCGACCTCGCTGGTGTCGACATAACGTGTAACGTTCGCACCTTCTTTATGCTTTTTGACCAGATAGCTCCATTTCCATCCGGCTTCGAGGTTTTCAAGTTGTTGATATTTCATAATTCGAGTTTTATTTGGTTGAGAGCAAAATAAATGTGAAATACAGTGACAGCGTAACAGCAGTTTACTTTTTAATCAAATTAACTCTGCGTATCTCTTTGATCTTTTCTATTCAGATATCAAAACTGAACCCTTTTGTATCCAGGCTCTATTCACTTCGTTTCTTTAACACCGACAACTGGTTATCTTCGCTACTTTGAAGGAGCGTATTCATTTATACTCATCGGTAATTAATACACTGAAAAAGTTGATACCCAAACGTATGCAAGAAGTTTCCTGGCAGTCCGTCGTGCCGCAGTTTTCTCATGTTGAAGCGCACATTCGTCAATACGCCGCTATCGAAGCGACCTCTCCTTGTGCATTGCAACCGAGATTAAAAAGCAGCATTGAACGTCTCGTTCATGAGCATCACTTCCCGCGTCTTCTTCTGGTGACGGCACCAGATGTTTATGACTACCTGAAATTGCTCGAGAACATGACGAAAGCGGCGCTACCGTCAGAAGATATGCCTGTGGTCATCGCAGAGAATATCGATGAAGTTCAGCTGTTTGGCGCAGTGTATCCGAACAATTCAGATGTGACAACGTCACGCACTGTGAATGGTCTCCTCCATCAAGCAAATGGCGGCGTGCTTCTCATTTCTCTTGGCTGCATTCTTGCTCAACCCAACGTTTGGAGCCGATTGAAGTCCCTGCTGTCAACGAACAAGCTGGGCTGGAAAAGCGCAAAACCAGATGTTTACTGCGAGCTACCACCACCTTCAGAAATTTCCGTCAGAGTTATCGTTGTTGGCGATCGCGCATTGATGTCTGACTTTGAAGCTGGCGAGCCTGAATTGCATGGCCTGGCAAGTTACACAGAGTTCGAACAGGACATGTATCTGACCGAAGAGAACGTTGTTACCTATCTATCAGTGTTGAAAGGTCATCAACAAGCTTTCGGTATCAAACCTCTTGATCCAGAAGCCGCTCAACGTGTGATGCAGGCCGGTGCAAGATATACCGAAGATCAGGAAAGATTGCCGCTCTGCCCGCTCTGGACACAAACCTTGTTGCGTGAAGCAGACTATCAAAGTACTGGCGAGACCATTGTGGCCGCAGATGTTGAAGCTGCCATCGAGGCTAAATACTTCAGAGAGTCTTACCTGCCGTTACGCGCGGTTGATGACATTCATAAAGGTCAGGTATTCATTGATACCCGTGGCGAACACATTGGTCAGGTAAACGGCCTGACAGTCATTGAAATGCCGGGACACCCGATGGCTTACGGTGAGCCAGCCCGTATTTCCTGTGTGGTTCACTTCGGTGACGGCGATATTGCCGATGTTGAGCGTAAAGCAGAACTCGGCGGCAACATACACGCCAAAGGCATGATGATCATGCAGGCGTTCGTTAGCGCTGCGCTGGACTTAGACGAGCCACTGCCATATTCCGCGTCCATTGTATTCGAACAGTCTTACTGCGAAGTAGACGGTGACAGTGCTTCCCTTGCTGAGCTTTGTGCGTTTGTCAGTGCCTTGTCCCAAACCCCAATTAATCAAAGCATCGCCATCACCGGTGCTGTTGACCAATTTGGACGTGTACAGGCCGTTGGCGGCATCAACGAGAAAATCGAAGGCTTCTATCACATCTGTGAGCATAGAGGCCTGACAGGTGATCAAGGTGTTATCTTGCCGATGACCAACCTCAACGCGCTGTGCCTGAGCAAAGAAGTCACTGAAGCTATTCGCGACGGAAACTTCCACATTTGGGCTGTCGAACATGTTGAGGAAGCTTTCCCACTGATCACGGGCTTACCATTTAGCGGTGATGAAGAAGAGGAAAATGGTGTTGAAACTGAGACACTTCTCGGCAAAATCGCCCAGAGAATTGATGTTTTTCATCACGGTGAGACCCGTCACACATCCTTAATAAATAAGCTTAAAAACTGGTTAAACCACAACTGATCCGAGTTGTTTAGCGTACACGTGTACGCTAATCTGCTCCTATCTTTTTGCAGGAGCAGTTTAATGCTAATGAAACGCCACTCTTACGACAGAGACGACCTCCTAGCCTCTAGCCAAGGAGAGCTTTTCGGACCAGGTCGTCCACAGCTTCCAGCACCAAACATGCTGATGATGGACCGCATTTCTAACATCACGGATGAAGGTGGTGATCACGGCAAAGGCTTTATCATTGCCGAGCTAGACATTACTCCAGACCTGTGGTTCTTCGATTGCCACTTCCCTGGTGACCCAGTAATGCCTGGTTGTCTTGGCCTTGACGCGATGTGGCAACTGGTTGGCTTCTTCCTCGGATGGGTCGGTGGTGAAGGTAAAGGTCGTGCACTGGGTGTGGGCGAAGTGAAATTTACCGGTCAAATTCTGCCTACCGCAAAGAAAGTGACGTATGAAATCCAGATGAAGCGCGTTATCAACCGCAAACTGGTGATGGGTCTGGCTGACGGCCGTGTGCTGGTGGATGGCAAAGAAATCTACGTAGCGAAAGACCTGAAAGTAGGCTTGTTCCAAGACACCTCTTCTTTCTAAGTCGATATCGACACGCCAAATTCTAAACCGCCTCCGGGCGGTTTTTTGTTAATTGTGTTTTACCTCATCTCCCGCTCCCCCTAATAAGCAACGCGCTAGCCACTATCGATCTGTAACGAAGCTTAAGTAGAGTCAAATGTATATAGTTATAGTGCATTAAAGGGTAAACAAAAGCCCCGTTTTCCGGGGCTCATGTATAGTTTGGTGTGGGTTAAAAAGTTACTTCAGCATCGATACTTTCGTATCTCGACCTTCGCGCCAACCTCCTAGCCATTGGCTGCGCGCGTCCATGGCTTGATAGGGACATGTCTCAGAGGATCGACCGTTTACACCAGCTTGATAGCCTTTCGCTTGTGCTCGCTCTAAACGATCTCGCTTCTGTCTTTTCATATATTCGCCCTCTTATCCTAAGATGGTTGTATCTTTTCAGTGAGGTTTCATTCAAGTTGATCTTTTATGACCCTCACCAATTAAGATTCACGCATGGTTAATAAATAATCAAGCATCGAAAGGCTCATCCAACATAAATTTGTGAAGATGAGCCAGAAAGTGAAATTACTTTTTACGACGGAAAATACCGCCTAACGCCAGCAACCCGAGGCCTAGCACACCAATACCACCACCGCTGCGACTAATCGCTTTTTCTTCGTAAGGGCGCGGAGTAATTTGATCAGTGCCACCACGGGTAAGTTTTACTGCGACCAGTTCTTCTTCACCATTGCACAGCGCGTCATGTGCGACTGAAGAATAACCATCAGCACAGTAAAATGCTGAAGCTGCAATCGCACCATCGTCATTAATATCAAAGGCTTCTGCAATGCGGAATCGGTTGTTACCACCTAAATTTCCATCATTCGTCAGGTCATCCAAAAGCCAAGCAGACGAACTGCCGATCGCCCCACCATGTGCATAGATGTAGCCACGTTGACGGCGTGAACGATCCCGAGCGTTTTCAGTGTCTATCTTACCTACCAACTGGTTATTGACGTTGATAGCGGCGGCAGTACCGTTATAGCCCGTAAAGAACAGAGCATTTTGAGAAGCGCCCAGAAGTGTCGTCGAATTGCCGTCGTTAACGAAAATAGTTTCTGCATAAGCACCGTTATTCAAACGCGCGCTTTTAGCCACACCGACAACTAGACCGTTTTCATTGATGTCGTTAGCTTCCGAGTAACTGTAAACATCTCTGTCGGAAAAAGCTTTAATAGGAGACATATCCCAGCAACTTTCGTCTGAGTTTGACGTTAGGTTGGCAATACAGTCCGCAAAATTCGTTTTGGGCACGAATTTAACGGCGCGAGCATAGAATCGTCTGTCGTTGTAAGTGCTGAAACCAACCATAGTTGGCGCATTGTCACTAACTATCGCAGCCGCATTGACGCTCGCTTGTGCTGTGTCATCTCCATTACCGCTAGAACCATTTGGAAAATCTGCAATGGTAAATGCGTTAAGCGGTGTCGATGTATCTCCTACAGATGGAAGCCAGATAGAAGCCTGGTTGGCAAACTGGAAGTACTGACAGGCACGGTTCGAGTAATCAAGGCTGTTGGCACAGCTTGAAAGACTCCCTAAGCCACTATCCTGTGGGGCTTTGCTTCCATTTCCAACATCAGCCATATTTGCCACTGAAGCAGAACCGAAAACAATTGTCTTACCTGCCGCATCAATTACACCGTTGGCGTTGGTTTGCCCAATACCATCTATAACGGAGCCCAAACCAGTCGGTGGCAATAGCTCTGCGTCACCGTAGAAGCCTCTTCTTTGGAAAGCACGCGCATTGTTAGAGCCTACTTTGAAGTAAGGGCTACTTGAAGCACCTACCGGAATTGAACCACTAACTGCATTTATAACCACATTTGTCGAGGCTGGATCAGGATTGCTCAAAGAAGTATCCGCAATGCCATCGCCAAATGGATTTACATCAGCACCATCCAGCTTGGCAACACTATTGCTGCTAAACCCTTGTGTCCAAGCATCGATTTCTTTCTTTAGACCACCAAGACAGTTTTGTTCGCTGTCTTGGCTATTACAGACGGTTCCGCTGGCTTGAACGCCATACCATCTCTCGTCAGCCCACTCTTCACAGGTGTTATAGCCGAGATAATCACGACAATAGCGGTAAAGGTCATCCTGACTGTTGATGAAGTGCTCGACATCCACCATATAAGGCAGTTCTTCTGAATAATTCAGACCAACCGGCCCACTTAGCCCTTCTACGGCTACCTTCGAAGAATCAGAAGAAATAGCGGTTGCCTGAGAGGAATTGCTTGAAGGCGAGTCCAATAGTTGAACTTGGTAATAAGCAGCATTTGCTACCGCAGGGATACCTGCTACCGCAAGCGCGATAGCAGATAGTTTGAATTTGTTGAATTGCATTACGATTCCTTTTGCATCTCTTCGAGTTCTTCCCATCGTTCAAAGGCGGTTTCCAACTCAGCTTCTGCTTCGCTCAAACGCTGCAGAACAGGCTGTGTTTCTTCCGTGCTTTTCTGGAAGAACGCAGGATCGTTTACCGATTCCTGTATTTGCGCGATTTCATTCTCTAGGTTTTCAATAAGCTGTGGAAGTGCTTCAAGCTCTCTTTGCAACTTGTAAGACAGTTTTTTGCCTGGCTTATTGTTATTTGCCTGTTTTTTAGGCGCTTCTTCCTTTGGAGTTTCCTTCGCTTTCGGTTTTTCTGACTCGATGGTCTTGAGATAGTTCTCACGTTGCTGCATCGCATCGTGATAGCCACCGACAAATTTGCGGATGACACCATCGCCTTCAAAAATCCAGCTATGGGTAACGGTATTGTCGACGAACTGACGATCGTGGCTCACCAACAGTAACGTACCCTGATAATTGGCAAGCAATTCTTCCAAAAGTTCCAGCGTTTCGATGTCCAAATCGTTGGTTGGTTCATCGAGCACCAAAAGATTGCAGGGTTTTAGGAAAATTCGTGCCAACAGAAGCCTGTTTTTCTCACCACCAGACAGCGCTTTTACCGGCGTACGAGCACGGCGTGGGTGGAACAGGAAGTCTTGTAGATAACCGAGCACATGTCGCTTACGGCCCCCTACTTCTACTTCCATCTTGCCTTCTGCCAGGTTGTCGATAACTGTCTTTTCCGGATCCAGTTTTTCGCGGTACTGGTCAAAGTAAGCGACTTCCAACTTGGTACCCACATGGAACTTACCGGAGTCTGGCGCGATTTTTTCCAGCATCAGCTTCAACAGCGTACTTTTACCGCAGCCATTGGGTCCGATCAGCGCAATACGGTCACCGCGCATCACATTGAAACTGAAGTCACCGATGATCTTTTTACCATCCCAGTGGTAGTCGATGTCACTCGCTTCAAACACAATCTTGCCCGAGCGCACAGCTTCATCCAGTTGAATGTTTGCATTGCCCTGCACTTCTACGCGATCCGCACGCTCTCGACGAAGCTGTTTCAGAGCGCGCACACGACCTTCATTGCGGGTACGACGTGCTTTGATGCCCTGACGAATCCAGGTTTCTTCCTGAGCCAGCTTCTTATCGAATTCAGCATTCTGCTCAGCCTCTACCCGGAGCATCTCTTCTTTGCCTTCTAGGTACTTCTCGTAGTCGCCCGGCCAGGAAGTCAGTTGGCCACGGTCCAAATCGACAATACGGGTTGCCATAGATCGAATAAATGCACGGTCGTGTGAGATGAAGACGATGGCACCTTTGAAATCTTTCAGGAAGGTTTCCAGCCAGATGATGGTCGCCACATCTAGGTGGTTGGTTGGCTCATCAAGCAGCAGAACGTCTGGATCACACACCAGCGCGCGAGCCAGCGCCGCTTTGCGCTGCCAGCCACCAGAGAGCTCAGACAGCTTTTTAGTGCCATCCAGTTTCAACGCGCCTAGTACCGTGGTCAGTTGGTTTTCAAAACGCCACGCACCTGAATGTTCCAGTTGCTCTTGAACACGTGCCAAGCGATTAATGTTCTTCTCGCTTGGGTCATGCTCAATTAAACCCAGAAGGTCGTGATACTCTTTGAGTTGCGCACCAACCTCTGCCAATCCTTCAGCGACATAATCAACAACACTTCCCTCAGCATCACGCGGAGGATCCTGCTCTAGGCGGGAAACTTTTAGATCTTGTTGGCGGTTAATGCTGCCGTCGTCGAGTTGAACGGTGCCATGAATCACCTTCATTAAGGTCGATTTACCTGCGCCATTACGGCCAACCAAACAAACCCGCTCGCCCTGCTGCAGGACAAACTCTGCGTGATCCAGCAACGGGTTATCACCATAAGCCAGTTGCGCGTTAGTGATGTTAATCAATGCCATGTTTTACTAACCAAGTGTTTAAAGCTGAAGAATCGAATGGCCAGCCCAGTTCATCGTCGACTGAGCCGTCATTATTTTGGAGAGAAAGCACCGGAATAGTGACGCCGTAACGCTCAAACAAAGCGTCATCAAACGCTATGTCTACAACGCGCAAGGCAGCGGTTTTACCCGCTGCCTGATATAGCGCCAATGCCTCTTCACATAAGTGACACCCTTCCGTGCTGTAGAGGATTAAGGCCATTAACCTTCCTTGTGTGTGATAATCCAACAGTTATGAATCTGCTTGTTACGCTCAAAATCCATAGGGATTGAGCGATTTGTGATGTTCTGAGCTTGTAAGCCTACCTCTGCCAGCGCTTCGACATCCATTTTGAAGTTACGCTTGTTGTTAGAGAAGACGATTTCGCCGCCTTCACGCAGCAGGCGCTTAAGCTCTGTCATCAGTTTGATGTGATCTCGTTGGACATCAAACGTATCGAGCATGCGCTTGGAGTTTGAGAAAGTCGGCGGATCGATAAAGATGAGATCATATTGGCCTTTTGCCAACGACAGCCACTTCAGGCAGTCTGCTTGCTCAAACATGTGCTGGCGACCTACTTTGCCGTTAAGCTTCATGTTGCGCTCAGCCCACGCAAGATAGGTTTTCGACATATCTACCGTGGTCGTTGATTTAGCACCGCCTACTGCTGCGTGAACGGTCGCTGTGCCGGTGTAAGCAAACAGGTTGAGGAAATCTTTGCCTTTCGCTTTTTCACCCAGCATCTTGCGTGTATAGCGGTGATCCAGGAATAAGCCAGTATCTAGGTAATCGTAGAGATTCACCTCTAATGTCACACCGTACTCGTGAACCTTCATAAAGCGTTTGGCTTCACCTAACTTCTCGTACTGGTTGGTACCCTTTTGCTTCTCTCGGGTTTTCAACACCACGTTATTGGCATTGACGCCCGTAACAGCGATAGTGGCGCGAACCATGTCCAGCAGACGACGACGTGCCTTCTCTTCTGGGACGGTTTTAGGTGGTGCATATTCCTGAATAACAATGTTGTCGCTGTAACGGTCAATTGCCGCGTTGTACTCTGGCAGGTCTGAATCGTATAGACGGTAACATTCAACACCTTGTTGCTTAGCCCACTTTTCTAACTTTTTGATATTTTTGCGAAGACGGTTGGTAAACTCAGGCGCCACATCAGCGACCGGCGCAGGCTCACCCTGTGACGTTGTCACCTCACCACGTGCGGTAATGTGATAAGTCTTCATCACACAGTCAAGCGCGCCATTACGGAGCTTGTAAGTATTGTCTGCTCGCATGCGCAAGCAGCTCAGCAACTCGTCAGAACCCGAGTAGATGGATGCAATTGAGCCTTTAAACTGGCTCTTCAACTGAACGCCTAACTGGGTATATAACGCTATAAGGCCTGGCGTAGTGCCCAGACGCTCACCATATGGAGGGTTACAAATGATGTTGCCCTCTTCGAAGCCTTCTGGACGCGTTAGTTCCGCTGCGTCACCTAACTCAAACTGAATCAGGTCTGCTACTCCTGCACGACGGGCGTTTGCTTTGGCGGTTTCCAGCACGCGACGGTCGTTATCGAAGCCGAAGAATTTACTTTCGCACTTCGCAGGGCCTTTCTTCGACTTGAAAGTTACTTCTGCGTGTACTTCCATCCACTCTTCACGATTGAATGATTTCAGTGCTTCAAAGCCCCAACGCTTGCGTTTCAGGCCTGGCGCCACTTCCGCGGCCATCATCGCCGCTTCAATCAGCAAGGTACCGGAACCACACATTGGGTCCAGCAAAGGCTTATCAAACGTCCAACCACTTTTCATGACCAATGCCGCAGCATTGGTTTCACGAAGCGGTGCAGCACCAGATTCAGTGCGATAGCCGCGTTGGTGCAAGCCAGAACCCACCATGTCGATACCCAGTAGGCCTTGCTCTTTAGAGAGTCGCATGTGAATGCGTAGGTCTGGTTGCTCACGATCGATGCTAGGGCGATCCAAGTCCGCCTTGACGAAGCGGTCTACAATCGCGTCTTTCACTTTCAGCGCACCATACTGGCTGTTTCGGATTTCACGGTTTGTACCATTGAAATCAACAGCAATACGCTTTCTCTCGCTGAAATATTGCGGCCAGTTAATGGCAGATGCGCCCAGATACAGGTCCATGTCGTCACGCACAGCGAATTCACCCAAAACAAGAATGAAGCGTGACGCCGTGCGGCTCCATAAACAGCACGTGTAGAGAGTTTTTTCATCCGCGCGGAAGCGAACACCGGCGCTTACAGCTTTCACACTGCTGGCACCCAGTTTTTGTAGTTCTTCTGCTAGCAAATTTTCTAAACCGCGGGAGGTAATGGCTAAATATTGATTCATGGAAATGGATTCTGAGGAATGTTGCGCGCGATTATAAACGAATTCAGACGCCAACGCTCTATCAAGGGTGATATATCTCACTATTTTCCTTGATACACGGATGCTCCTTTTTTGCCGAGACTCTGGGGGCTGTTGGGCAAGACATAGCCATGCCTAATCACATCTCAAAAAAGACGCTTAGCAAAAAGTCGGTTTCTCACAATCCCACGCTCACCTTTCCGTCATCTATCACTTATCCACAGGCGAATTTTCGTTTCCCCTGGGAAACACATCAAACCCACTCATACCATCCTTACCTTTCAACGACAGCCTCGTATTTTAATCATCGATTCTCGACCAATAAGTAAGCACACACTTATCCACAAAGCCAAATATAAACTGAATATAAGATTCTTCTTTTGGTTAGATTGATTCCTAAAAAGAAACATAAAACTAGGGCACAATCTGGTATATACCAGCATGTGTTTTTGAATGTATTCCTTTCCCTAAAGGGGGAAATGACGACATTAACGTTTACCAATTTGAGCTAATTTTGGCTTAAATGGAGAAGAAATAGAGAGCAAAAATACAGCAGATAGTTTCATTTAATGTGACATTAATCACTATTAATATCCGGTGCATCTCCCCGATTATCAGCTGAATCAACGAAATGTCGGACTAAGTCTGTCGGATTATTTACCAGAGAATATTGAGAATGTACCGAAGATTTTTATCACTCAGCGAGTGAAACCTGAGCCTCATTCTTCGGCAAGATTGAAGAAGGATTTCCGTCGCGTAAAATCTTTTTACAGAACATAAAGGCACACGCTATCGAAGCAGCATTGCCCTTTTTCATGCCAAGAGATCGGCTCATTTCACTTTAGGGATACAGAGCGAGTATATGTGTCTGGCAAGGTAGCGCTGAGCGCTCGGTTTTGCATTTGGGAGTAAGAGGATTTTGAGTCAAACAACGGAAAGAAAATGGGGCTGATAGAAGCCGCTCTATCAGCCCACTAACGCATAATGACCACTGCCGTTATCGTATTGCTGTTGGTATGTAGATAACCGGTCATTCATTACTTTTATAGCTTCGCAAAACCGCATATTTTTAGTGTCGTTCAGCATAAGCGGATTCTCACTGGCATGCATGCACAAGGACGCTGAGCCTGCATTTTCAATTACCAGGAATGCTTCGCTGCCGTGATCGGTTTTCAGTTCAATAATGGAACCTAGTTCTGGAGAGAGATCCCCGTCCTGAGCCTGAAAAAACCAGCTTTTAGGTAGAAGCGGTTTATGGAAGCGTTTTGCTGCCACTGCGTTCAAAACGATTTCGGCCTTTCTAGGGCCAGATAAAGGTAAGATGCTTACTGCATCTGAGTAAGCTTGAAAGAGTGATGCGTCATCGACTGAAAATGGGGTATCAACAAACGCATCGGGGATGAGGTGTTTCTTTTCAATAGCAACACGGAAAACCATCTCCTGACCCAAATCCAGCATCAGCGTTTGAGCTTCGGAATCGAAGTACCACTTCCACGCATTATTTGGCTTCAACATCGTTTTCGCTCCTGCGACAACCTGAGAATCGGTCCGTGACCATTGAAATTAAAGGTGCTTTCGGAGAAGTTTAATCGGCAGGAGAGAAAAAAAAAGGGGAAACAAATTCCCCTTCTCGATCTAATTTCTTAATTTTCCGGCTTAAATATTTCGAACTATATCTTTTACCAGACGTGGGCCGTGGTAGATGAAACCAGAGTAAACTTGAACAAGTTCCGCACCTGCCATCATTTTCTCTTTTGCTGCCATCACTGAGTCAATACCACCGACACCGATGATGGGTAGTTTACCATTCAGTTCCTGGTTCAAACGACGAATCACTTCCGTGCTCTTGTTCTGAACAGGACGGCCACTCAAACCACCCGCTTCATGTGCGTGCGGCATACCTTCCACCAACGAACGGTCAAGAGTGGTGTTAGTTGCAATCACACCATCAATACCATGGCGCACTAAAGAGTCAGCCACCTGAACCAATTCGTCTTCGGTCATGTCTGGTGCAATCTTCAATGCGAGAGGTACATACTTGCCCTTCTCTTCTGCCAGTTTGTTCTGACGTTCTTTCAATGAAGAAAGAAGATCGTCCAATGCTTCACCGTATTGCAGTGAACGCAGTCCAGGAGTGTTCGGCGAAGAAATATTAACCGCGATATACCCTGCATGGTCATACACTTTGTCCATACAGATCAGATAATCGTCTTTACCATTTTCCAACGGCGTATCTTTGTTCTTGCCGATGTTAATGCCGATGATTCCTTCGTACTTGGCCTTCTTCACATTCTCCACCAGCGCATCGACACCATGGTTGTTGAAACCCATGCGGTTGATGATACCTTCTGCCGGAAGCACGCGGAACAAACGAGGCTTGTCGTTACCATCTTGAGGACGTGGTGTTACTGTCCCTACTTCTACGAAACCAAAACCCATTGCGCCAAATGCGTCGATGCATTCGCCGTTCTTATCAAGACCAGCCGCAAGGCCAACTGGGTTTTTGAAATGCAGTCCCATGACTTGAACAGGACGAGGAGGAAGATGCTGACGATAAAAGATATCGAGAGGAGTGCCGGTGAAACGCGAAAAATTCTTGATAGCCAGATCATGCGCATGCTCTGGATCCAACTGGAAGATTGCCGATCTGGCGAGGCGGTACATCATGTAACCTCCAAAAAAAAGCCCCGTATAAACGGGGCTGTATTATTAACGCTTTATCGGCTTAATTCAAATTTAAAAGCGTAAGTTCCCGCAATGCAACGGAGAATTTAGCAAATTCGTGGGCGGAACCGACTTTAAACTCGGCAACGATGCTTTCCCAACGACCTAAACTCACGGCATGCTCTACCATCCACGCTTCTAAACCAAGCTCTGCGCTCTCGCCTTTCTTCATTCCTTCCAGAATATGAGCAGTCAACATGCGTTGTTGCCAATCCAGATCTTCGCGGAACGATGCACGAGCCAGTGCCTGCCAGTGGTTTTCCACTGGTTGGTTTGTGATCTGTTTAAGGAACCAGTGCAGCGACAGCGTGTCACCCAGTACAAAGTACAGACGGGCAACCACATCAAACGGTTTCTTCATTTGATCTGAAACCTGCGCCAGATCCAAACCTGCGTAGAGACTGGTCAAACGGGCAACCTTATTCGAGATGTCTTTTGGCACACCCTGAATAATGTACTCTTCCGCTTGTTCTTCATGCTCTTTGATTTCCGCAGGAACCAGATATTTTTCAAGGTTATCCGCCAGGTTCTTAACCGCTGGTTTGTAGAACGCCACTTGTTCTTCCAGACCTTTCCCTTTCATCGGATTACGGAGAATCCAACGTGTGGTGCGGCGCATCATTCGTCTGCAGCGATACATCACTGCATACTGAACCTGTGCGGGTAGCTTGTTATCCAATGCACGAACATCTTCAAACGTCTGACCAAAATCAAACACTTCACGGGCAATCGCGTAAGCCGCCGCAATATCACCGACGCTTGCGCCAGTTTCATCTTGCATACGGGTAACAAAGTTAAAGCCCATGTCATTCGACATTTGGTTTGCGAGGCTGGTTGCGATAATTTCGCCACGTAGAGGGTGCGTTTCCATCGCATCGCGATAGTTACGTTGTAACTCTTGTGGGAAGTATGCCGGCAGTAGCTTACCGAAATGCGGGTCTTGGGTGATTTGCTCAATCACCAACTGCTCTTTCAGCACCATCTTGCCATAAGCCACCAATACCGCGATTTCTGGTCGGGTCAAACCTTGACCACGTAGTTGGCGTTCAGCCAGTGTTTCATCATCTGGCAGATATTCCAGTGCGCGATCCAGTTTTCCGTCTTTTTCGAGGTAATGGATAAAGCGGATTTGCTCTTTCAACAGAGAAGCCTGTTGCTCAGAGGTCACTGAGATTGATTCACTCTGGCAATAAGCGTCATCAAGTACGATGTCGGAGACTTCATCTTCCATCCGCTCGAGCAACTCATTGCGCTGTTTGTATGTCAAATCCCCTGCTGCCACCAGACCATTCAACAAGATCTTGATGTTCACTTCGTTATCTGAACAATCCACACCACCGACGTTATCGATAAAGTCAGTGTTAACACGGCCACCGTTCATTGCGTATTCAACACGGCCGAGTTGCGTCATACCCAAGTTACCGCCTTCGCCGATAATACGTGCACCCATTTCGTTGCCGTTAACACGCACTGCGTCGTTCGCGCGGTCACCTACGTCAGTGTGGGTTTCAGACTCCGATTTCACATAAGTACCGATACCGCCGTTCCAGAACAGATCCACATTGGTTTTCAGGATCTGCTTGATCAACTCATTCGGTGTCATGGTTTGCTTGCGCACACCCAACATCTTCTGGATTTCCGGCGTCAGCTCAATGGATTTCGCTTTACGCGAGAACACACCACCGCCCTTCGAAATCAGCTTAGGATTGTAATCTTCCCAGCTTGAACGTGGCAGTTTGAACAGACGATCACGTTCAACCCAGGACTTCGCTGAATCTGGGTTTGGATCAATGAAGATATGCAGGTGGTTAAATGCGGACAGCAGTCGAATGTGCTTAGACAGCAACATACCGTTACCGAATACATCACCCGCCATGTCACCAACAGCCACACAAGTGAAATCAGTCTCCTGACAATCGATACCGATTTCGCGGAAGTGACGTTTCACCGATTCCCAGCCACCTTTCGCCGTGATACCCATAGCTTTGTGGTCGTAACCGTTTGAACCACCTGATGCGAATGCATCACCCAGCCAGAAGTTGTACTGGTCAGACACAGAGTTCGCGAGATCAGAGAAGGTCGCTGTCCCTTTATCGGCTGCAACAACCAAGTATGGGTCATCTTCGTCATGGCGAACGACGTTAAGTGGTGGCGTCAAATCACCTTCAACAATATTGTCAGTGATATCCAACAAACCTTGGATAAAGATTCGGTAACAACGCTGACCTTCTGCAAAGATCTCGTCACGGCCGCTTAGCGAGTGTTGCTTCTTACAAACGAAGCCACCTTTCGCACCCACAGGCACAATCACGGTATTCTTAACCTGTTGCGCTTTCACCAAGCCCAACACCTCTGTGCGGAAATCTTCCTGACGGTCAGACCAACGCAGACCACCACGGGCAACTTTACCGCCACGAAGGTGAACACCCTCGATATCTGGCGAGTAAACAAAGATTTCAAAGAAAGGTACAGGTTTAGGAATTTCAGGAATATTGCCCGGCTGCAGTTTCAAAGACAGGTAATCTTTGTTTTCGCCAGTTTCCTTATCTTTCTGGTAGAAGTTCGTACGCAGGGTTGCAAGGATCATTTCCATGTAACGTCGGATGATACGATCATCATCCAAGCTCTCTACTTGCCCCAGCTCTTCTTCGATCTTCTGGATGATCAGTTTCTGATCTTTATCGCTGTTCTTCTTCGGATTAAATCGCCTGCTGAAGAGCTGAACCAAAAGCTGCGCGAGATCTGCGTGTGAAGCCAGCGTTTCTTCGATGTATGACTGACTAAATGGGAACGCGACCTGACGCATGTAACGCGCATAAGAACGTAGAATCGTGACTTCGCGACCACTTAAGCCTGCATTAAGAACCAGACGGTTAAAACCATCGTTTTCTAGCTTGCCGTGCCAAATACCTGCGAACGCATCTTGGAAACGCTCGCGCGCGTCAGACAATACAAAGCCATTACTCACGCTGTGCAGCATTGAGAAGTCTAGGATCCAATAAACATCGCCAGACGTCGTCTCTACTTTGTACGGTGCTTCACCAATCACGCGAAGACCAAGATTTTCGAGCATTGGCATTACGTCTGAAAGGTGAATCGCTTCATCTTTCTGGAACAGCTTCAACCTTACTGCACGCGAATCTTTAGGCTCTTCTTGAGGGCGATAGAAAAGCATATCCAGCTTTTTCTCTTCGCTCAGTCCTTCAAGGCGCTCAATATCCGCAACCGCTGAACCCGGCAGCATCGCCTCTTTATAGGAACGAGGGAATGCACCGAGGTAACGTTTGGCAACTGGTGTACCTAGGTTCTCACCAAAGGTCGTGATCACCGCTTCTTGCAGACGATCATCCCAGGTTGATGCTGCTTCAGTCAGGTTCTGTTCCAATTTCTTCACGTCAATGTCAAAGTTGTTGTTATCTACACGGACAATGTAATGGGTTCTCGCCAGCGGACTTTCAGAGAAGAAAGTGTTGAACTCAACGTCCTGATCCGAACCAAAGTAGTTGCCCAGAATGCGTTGGGTTGCGCGGCGGAATTCCGTGTTGTATCGCTCACGCGAAACGTAAACCATGCAGGAGAAGAAACGGCCGAATGGGTCACGGCGCACGAAGATTCTCAGCATGTCACGGTCTTGAACCTGAACAATCCCCATACCAATATCGAGCATCTCTGCTTCACTGGCCTGGAACAGTTCATCACGTGGGAAGTTTTCAATGATATTCGCCAGCGCTTTCCACGAATGCGATCCTTCGTAGTAGCCACTGATCTCGAGGATCCGGCGAACTTTGTTTTTCAACACTGGAATGTTGGTGGTTGACTGGTTGTATGCCGACGATGCATAGAGACCATGGAATCGATGCTCACCGATAACATTGCCCTTCTTGTCGAAGCACTTGATACCAATGTAATCCATGTATGCTGGACGGTGAACGCGCGATTTACTGCTGGCTTTATTAATGACCAACAAGTCTTTGCGAAGTGCAGTCGCACGTGCAGATTCCGGCATTTTAGACAACTTCAGACCAGGACGTTTTGGATCCAGCTTTTTCGCCAGACCTAAACCCTCTAGCGATGAGGCTTTCAGTTCATGGTCACCTTCTATTGCATTCAGTTCGTAGTACTTATATGCCATAAAGGTGAAGTTGTGGGATGCAATCCACTGCAGGAAATCCACCGCTTCTTGTTGGAGGTCTTTGCTGACCGGCGGTTTGTCTTTCTTGAGTGATTCAATCACTGATTTGATCTTGTTTTGCATTGGCTGCCAATCATTAACAATCAATGCAACGTCCGTGAGGGTTTCCGTCAACTCTTCCTCCAGAGCAGACATCTCCTTCTTCGAACTCATTCGGTCAATTTCTAGGTGGAAGACAGTTTGCCTTACCCCTTTGTCGTCTCCGATTGCTTTAACACTACCCTTCGCGTCTTTCTCAACGGACAGCGGCCCGTTCAACATCAGGTGTGATGCAATGTCCAGACGGTTGAGCGCCATACGGACAGAGTCTACGAGAAACGGAGCATCTGGGGTGAGAATTTCGACGATGGTATGGGTGGACTGCCATCCGTCTCCACTCAGTGTAGGGTTAAAGACTTTAACAAAAACTTTGTCTTGTTCGAAAGCGTTCAAATGATGCCACAGGCTGATAACAGCACCGTAGAGGTCGGATTCATTCCTTTCCTGCAAATCATCATCTGAGATGGGACCCAAAATCCTTTTTGCCAAAGTTTCTACAAGCGGTTGCTGTGTCTTGTCCAGTTTTTCAGCAATAAGATGATAAACCTTCTCAAGTAACACCGGCACAATAGGGTCACGCGCGGTCATGGTTTACTCCATATATTTTTTATGTAATCGCTATGAGTATAGAGGTTAATTAGTCTTTGCGACTCATGGAGTAGTTTACGGCGTCATTTATAATTTCGTTACATCATTTTTCGTTAATTAGATTCGAGTTTTTAGTTATGTGATTGCCGTACGGTTTAACCAATTTGTTCAAGAGATTTAAAACGGTTGTTTTCGTCAACTGTTAAGCGAAATCGCCCTTTTACACCCAGTTGACTCAAATATGGACGCAGTCTTGATGCAGGTAGTTGCAGTGTTAAACCATTGTCGGTTCTGACAACTACGGTTGACGCAGCTCCGCTATAATGCTGCTGAAAAATGTGGTAATCGATGTCCACAGAAAATAAATAGACACTTGAGTTCATAAAAAAGCCGTCTCCTTTTAGACGGCTTTTAAATTACCTAATCGATATTAATTAGCAAGCGTACGGTTTAAGCTTCCAGCGCTTTGTTGATTTTCTCGTAAAGATCTTTCGCAAGATTATCCAAAGCAGCCAAACGCTCGAGTTGTGCGC
Organism: Grimontia sp. AD028; assembly: GCF_000973155.1. Classification (NCBI taxonomy): domain Bacteria; kingdom Pseudomonadati; phylum Pseudomonadota; class Gammaproteobacteria; order Vibrionales; family Vibrionaceae; genus Grimontia; species Grimontia sp. AD028. The sequence goes on from NZ_LASY01000003.1 coordinate 137,460, forward strand.
GCATTAAATTCTGGCGTTCTTTATCGAAACGCTTAAATTTAAGCAATGGATCTATTAAACGCGATGCAACTTGTGGGTTCGACTCGTTCAGTTTAAGCAATATTTCCGTTAAAAACGCATAACCCGAACCATCTTTCGCATGGAAATGCACAGGGTTAGCATTGCAGAAAGATCCGACCAGTGATCGCGTACGGTTCGGGTTCTTCAAGCTAAATGCTGGGTGGCTCATTTGCGCCTTGAGATTTTCGAGTGCGCTCGCCGCAGGGTTACAACCTTGCAGTACAAACCACTTGTCCATAACCAAGCCATCATGTTGCCACTTATCACTGAATGACTGCATCAGGGCATCGCGGTTTGACAGTTCAGCATGGTTTGCTGCCGCCAATGCTGCCGCTGTGTCGGTCATGTTATTGGATTCTTCATAGTGCGCCGTCACCAAAGCTTCACCCTGCTCATTAGAAGCGAGATAGCTTAAGCAAACATTACGCAATGAACGCTTTCCGATTGCTGCATGGTCAATGGTGTATTGGTCTTGCTTCAGCGTGTGGTAAATCGCACTGAACTCATCAGCCAGATCTACGGCAAGACGATGCTTGATTTCACCTCGTACTTTATTGATGGCATCAACGTCGACAACATCGAACCAACCGCCAATTTCATTTTCACTCGGCAGCGTGAGTACTTCTGCAATCAACGCCACATCCAAGTCTTTGTTGAGCAGGACACCACGGAATGCATCAACCACTTCGCTCGGCAGTTCCACACCTTCGCCTCGCTGGACTCGTGCAACATTTGCTTTGATATGTTTCGCCAACAACATTTGGCCAGCATCCCAACGCGCAAATTCGTTACGGGCGTGTACCATCAGGAATGCCAGTTCTTCGTCTGAGTAGTTGTAGTTAAGCTTTACTGGTGCGGAGAATTCACGCAGCATTGAAATCACTGGCTTCTCAGTGATGCTATCGAACACAAAGGTTTGTTCTGCGTCAGTGACACTTAGAACATGATGTACTCTTTCACCGTTACGTTGTAACTCAATAACATCACCATTCACATCATACAGCTCAATATCAAATGGGATCAGCAGCGGCTGTTTCTCTTTTTGATCTGTGGTGGCTGGCGTGTGTTGTTTTACGGTGAGCGATAATGTCTGAGTCGCTTCATTGTATTCATCGGTCACATCAAGTGTCGGCGTACCCGATTGGCTGTACCACAAACGGAATTGGCCGAGGTCAACGCCGGAAGCATCTTCCATCGCTTTCACGAAATCTTCGCAAGTTGCTGCTGTTCCGTCATGGAGCTCGAAGTACAGCTTGATGCCCTTTTGGAATTTCGCTTCACCAAGCAATGTATGCATCATACGAATGACTTCGCTTCCCTTTTCGTAAACGGTCAGGGTGTAGAAGTTATTCATTTCGATCACTTTGTCAGGACGGATCGGATGTGCCATTGGGCTGCAGTCTTCAGCAAACTGAGGGCCACGCATCACACGAACATTGCTGATGCGGTTTACCGCTCTAGAACCCAGATCGGAAGAAAATTCCTGGTCACGGAAAACGGTCAGCCCTTCTTTTAAGCTCAACTGGAACCAATCGCGACAGGTTACACGGTTACCCGTCCAGTTGTGGAAATACTCGTGACCGATAACCGCTTCAATGCCGAGGTAGTCTGTGTCCGTTGCCGTATCAGAATTTGCCAGCACGTATTTCGAGTTAAAGACGTTAAGACCTTTGTTCTCCATCGCACCCATATTGAAGAAATCAACAGCGACGATCATGTAGATATCAAGATCGTATTCAAGGTCGAAACGATCTTCATCCCACTTCATGGAGTTTTTCAAAGAGATCATCGCGTGGGTAGCGCGGTCTAAGTTGCCTTTGTCGACAAAAATTTCAAGCGCCACATTACGACCGCTACGAGTCGTAAAGGTATCTTCCAGCAAATCGAAATCACCGCCGACCAAAGCAAACAGGTAGCTTGGTTTTGCATAAGGGTCTTCCCATTGCACCCAGTGGCGACCACCTTCTGCTTCGCCTGAGCCAACTTTGTTACCGTTGCTCAATAGGAATGGGAATGCTGATTTATCCGCAGTGATTTTAGTGGTGAACTTCGCCAGAACATCGGGACGATCCAGATAGTAAGTAATACGGCGGAAACCTTCTGCTTCACACTGTGTGCAATATGCACCATCAGAAAGGTAAAGTCCTTCCAGTGATGTGTTTGCGGCAGGATCAATTTCTGTTTCTATCAGCAAATCAAATTCTGCTGGCAGATTGGAAAGCAATAATCCTTCTTTGCTTTCCTGATATTGGTTCCAAGCTTCCCCGTTCACTTCAACACGCTTCAGCGACAGTCCTTCACCATCCAACATCATAGAATCTGAGCCAGCCACCTGCTGCACCACTTTGCTCTTCGCAATCACACGTGTAGAAGATTCGTGCAAGTCAAAATCCAGGTCGATATGGGTGATCGTATATTCAGGAGCTTTATAGTCCTTGCGATATTTGGCCTGAGGTTGTTGCGTCATGTCAGATTCCTTTTATTGCATAACGTAGACAGACGAGCCGTGTCGCCTGTTATAGAAATGGGACAATCGTCTAAGATACTCGCTTCATAACCGCATTACCACACACTGACCGGTTAAAAACGAATCAAACTCGCTCTCATTTACTCAATTTATAGAAGGAGATCCTACTCTAAACATTAAAAAGATTGATGGCGTTCGCTGTTAGCCCGGAAACGCCTTAATCACAGTAAGGGTTTCCCATTTGAATATATCCATACCCAAACCGACGATTTCATGCACAATAACGGTCCAAATCCCCTATTCAGGTTGACTAAATAGCTACATTTGGCGTTAAATTTCTCCCTTTGGACTCGATTTGCAGCGACGTAGATCTTGAGGTCGGTAAACGTTCATTAGAGGTTATTTATCAGGCATGCTAAAGCCAATCATTTCGTCATTACTAGACACGGATGCCTACAAACTGAATATGCAGCAAGCGATTTTCCACCACTATCCAAATGTGGCGGTATCTGCTGAATTCCATTGCCGAAGCAATGAAAGCCTTGCTGCGCTTAAAGAACGTTTAGAGTTTGAAATTCACGCTCTTGCTGAATTGAAATTTACCGCAGAAGAAATCGCCTACCTCTCTAGTCTTGGGCATTATCAAGGTGACTACCTCGATTTTCTCGGCACATTCTCTTTAAAAGCAGACCAGGTTACCGTTACTATTTTAGACGACCAACTGGCCATTCGTATTGATGGTTTCTGGCTCGATGTCATCCTATGGGAAGTGCCTTTACTTGCTGTTATTTGCGAGTTACGCTGTCACGCAAACTATCCTCATTCAACCTCCGAACAAGCCGTCGAATTACTAAAAACCAAATTGGGCGCGCTTGAGAATGTGAGCGAAGATTTTCACTTTGTCGATTTCGGTACCCGTCGCCGCTTTTCTAAAGCCGTACATCATGCCATCGTTGAGCATCTAACTCTGAATTGTTCTCATTTTTCAGGAACGTCAAACCTGTTTCTTGCGAAAAAGCATGACATCCCAGCCGTTGGTACTCAGGCACATGAGTGGTTCCAGGCACATCAGCAGTTGACCGGTGATTTGGCTGATTCACAACAACTGGCGTTGCACCGCTGGTTACAGGAATATCCCGATCGTTTAGGCATTGCCCTCACCGATTGCATTAACATGGATGCTTTTTTGAATGACTTTAACCTACACCTCAGCCAGAAGTTTGCGGGTTTGCGACATGATAGCGGCGATCCTATTGAGTGGGGCGAAAAAGCCATTCATCACTATGAAAGTCTTGGTATCAATCCTTTAGAAAAAACACTGATTTTCTCTGATGGACTGACACTGGAAAAAGCCTTGGCTATTCACGCTCACTTTACTGGACGCATCAACACCTCTTTCGGTATTGGCACTCAACTAACCTGCCATTTACCAAATGTTGAAACGCTCAACATCGTGATAAAACTCGTGACTTGTAATGGTAAGCCAGTGGCGAAGATTTCTGATGAGCCCGGAAAATCTATCTGCAGGGACGACTCATATTTGGATGCACTAAGAAAAGCGTTCAATATCTAAACAGAACAAATAACAAAGGGCGCATCAGCGCCCTTTGTTATTTTTGTAAGCATTGTTCAATTAAGGTGTTTGTTGCCGTTTCAACACTGCTTCCATACCAAATTGATTATTGGTTAGCGTGAGCGTGTCTGCATCCAGTTCAAACTGTGAGTCTTGTTGACCGCCGCGATAAATCAGTACTAGACGATCATCTTCCAAAATATACACACCGCGATGTGTAATAGACTGCCCTTCAGTACCAGAGACTCTGACAGAGAAAAGAAAATCAGGACGAAGCATTAGTGCCAGCTCCGACACACCCTCATCAACATCATGCCCTTGGATGACGTCGCTATACCAGGCACCAGAAAGGTTGTTTGGCAAAATTTTGGTAAATCTCGCACCACGCAACATTAACTGGTTATGGTTAAGTTTGTATTCATGATGTTGGGCTTCACCCTGATCGTCATTCAAAACCAGTGTTGATTCATCCAAATCGTAGTAGCCGTTGGCTTCTTCGACTGTACCATCACGTTTTAATAGTTTTACGTTGAACCGATAGTCAGAGTTAAAGGAGATGTTGATGGCTTTGTATTGATTGTCTTCGCCTTCTGCTTCTTGCTGATCAGGGCTAAACCAATACCAATCACCGAGGAGCAATGGGAAATCGAATTGGGTCAAATCTGATGCCTTTGCAGGCATAGACAAGCAGAAGAACACGCTAAACAGGCATAACCACTTCTTCATATGATTCCCCTTATCAGGATGGCTGTCTTAATAACTTTAGACGCATATCACTTTTTGAGTGGGGAAAATTAACGCAATACAGAACATAACTTATTGATATTTTCCGTATATACCTAGGCCTGTTGGTCTACATAGTCACCGCTATAGCCTTTTCCTCTGCCTTTAACGCATTCATATGAAATGAAATCCAGAGGAAAAAAAAGCGGGCATTAAATGCCCGCTTTCGTTTTTGCTTTTTGATTTTTCTCGGTTAGCTATTCAGCTTCTTCGCGAGATCGACCGTGATAGCGGCTGCCTCGTCGAGGTAGGCATCAGGTTCTTCATAATCGTTTGGCACATCATCCAGTGTCTTGAACGGTTTCTCACCAAGCATCTTTTGGCGATCGTTCAATCGAACAAGGCGTTTCTTATCAGCTTCTTCCTGCTCGGCGATACGCGCCTTTTCATTCAGAGAGATAACGTTATTGTCTTTGTCTGCCTTGTACTCAGCAATATCACTTAAGATAAAGCCAAACTCGGCATCTTGCTTGATACGCTGTTGATGCGCGTTATCCAAGGCACCAACCATTCGACTGATGGTGTCAGTTGATTGGTATGCCGCTGGGTTAATGCTATCCCAAGGCAAAGCATTATCTTCCACACTCTCACCAGTTTCTGACGGATCAACGGCTGTTGGGAATGGAATATCAGGTACAACGCCTAAGTGTTGAGTGCTTCCACCATCAATTCGGTAGAACTTTTGGATCGTGTATTGAACATGACCTAACGGTTTATCGAACAAATCGTAGATGTGGTTAAGTGAACGGTGTTGTTGAACTGTTCCCTTACCAAAAGATTGCTCGCCGAGAATCACCGCACGTCCGTAGTCTTGAAGCGCAGCCGCGAAAATTTCAGACGCTGATGCTGAGTAACGGTTGATAAGCACAGTGAGCGGACCATCGTAATAAATGGTGTTATCGCTATCGCTGTTCACTTTCACTCGGCCGTAGCTATCACGCACCTGCACAACCGGACCGTTTTCAATGAACAACCCCGTCAAAGCAGAAGCTTCGCTCAACGCACCACCACCGTTGTTTCGGAGGTCGATAACAAGACCGGTAACTTTGTCTGCTTTCAGTTTGGCGATTTCTTTCTTGGTGTCTTCCGCCAGTCCAACGTAGAAGCTAGGTACAGAAATCACACCCACTTTCTTGTTGTTCTGTTCGATCACTTCTGATTTCACCGCTCGGTCTTCAAGACGGATTTTGTCGCGCACCAAAGTGACAGTGTAACTCTTTGCGTTCGCACCATCAGGCAAGATTTGTAGCAACACTTTACTGCCCTTTGGACCCTTGATGAGTTGAACAACATCATCCAAGCGCCAGCCAATCACGTCGATAACTTTCTCTTTATCCTGACCAACACCGATGATGCGATCGCCTGGAGAAAGCTTTTTCGATTTAGATGCCGGGCCGCCCGCCACTAAGGAGCGAATCACCGTGAAGTCATCTTCTACCTGCAGCACAGCGCCAATCCCTTCAAGAGACAGGTTCATCTCTGACTGGAATTGTTCTGCGTTTCGCGGAGAAAGATAGCTGGTATGAGGATCCACTTCTCGGGCAAAGGCATTCAGATAGATCTGGAATACATCTTCACTTTTGGTTTGCGTCAATCGCTTAAGTGCGTTGTTGTAGCGTTTAGATAACGTTTCCTGAATTTCTGGCCAAGTTTTACCCGCCAGTTTCAAGTTAAGCGCATCGTTTTTTACACGCTGACGCCAAAGCTCGTTGAGCTCGGCTTCATTCTTTGCCCAAGGCTCTTCGCTGCGATCAATGACCATCTCTTCATCTGCATCAAAGGTAATTTCCTCATCAAGCAGAGCAAGTGCGTATTGATAGCGTTGAAAGCGGCTACGTAGGGAAGCATTAAAAATATCGTAGGCTGCTGATGTGTCGCCTGAACGGAGTTGTTCATCCAGAGTCAGTCGCCATTTTGACAGCGCATCGACTTCTTCCTGAGTAAGGAATAGGCGATTGAAATCAAGGGTTTCGAGATAGCGGTCAAAGACGTTGGCAGAGAATTCGTCATCAAGCTGGAATTGCTTGTAGTGCGACTTTTCAAAGCGGCGAGTGATGCGTTTGCTTGCAGTTTCATGCTGAGGCTCAGATACCAAAGTAGGAAGGTCAGCAGCATCGTAATTAGCCTCTAGGGCTTGGGCGGATGCCGCCAGCAGTACGCTGGCAGCAATCGCGGAAAAGCGGATTCGACAGATCATGCGTCGAGGGATCTCCTTTACGAACTGAGGTGCTCCGCTTTTACTAGCATGGTCAGGCCATTACTTAAACGAACGCGAACCTCGTCCTTGTTGAGTTCTACGATGGTGGCAGGCATGTTGCCGTTGCCCATATTAACGTTGACGTCTTTACCTACGACAATGTCTTCAGCCTTGAGTTCGCGACGCGGTTCTACAGGCTTCTTATCTAGCTTAGTATTTTTTGACTTAGCTGGTCGAGGTTTTGATGGGTTAGCTGTTGATTTATTTGATTTTGGCGCTCTTTTCGCTTTAGCGTCAGATTTTTTGTCGCCATTTTTCGCAGCTTGCTCTTTACGACGCTCAGCAGCACGCGCTTTGCTTTCTGCCAGTGCGGTCTGTGCGTGGTCGATATGCTCTTGCTCAAGCTCGCCACAGTCGTTACCGTCCAAATCAACGCGAATCGCACCCGCCTTCACGCCGTATAGGTAACGCCAGGAAGAGGTATATTGGCGCAGTGCAGCGCGGAGCTGAGTTTTACTTACTTTCGGGTCATCAGCAAGACGCTCTGCCAAGTCTTGGAAAATGCCGATTTTCAGAGGACGAGCTTCACCTTCAAGAGTAAAGCATTGCGGGAAACGTTCAGCGATATAGGCAATGACTTGTTTGCTGTTGGCCAGTTTTTCAGTGTTTTCCATTTTTCTTCCTGTCTCTTTGCTCAAGCAAGGGCAATAGAGAGTGTGTACGAGTTAACAAATTAAGTGCTGCGTATTATAGAGACCTGTGATTGAAAAACCACAGAGAAGCTTAAATTTAGAGGTGTTTTTGCAATTCATTGACCAATAAAGTGAGTCCGGTTTCATCCTCTTGATCAAATCTTGCTTTTTTTGGCGAATCTATGTCCAACACGCCAATCAATTTGTTGCCTTGATACAGAGGCAATACGATCTCAGAATTGCTGGCTGCATCACAAGCTATGTGACCTTCGAATTGGTGGACATCTTCTACCCGTTCAACTCCATCGTTTGCATAAGCTGTCCCACAAACACCACGACCGTAGGGAATTCTCACACAAGCAGGTTTGCCCTGAAACGGTCCTAGCACCAGCTCTTTACCATCATCAAGATAGAAGCCCGCCCAATTAATGTCGTCTAATTCCTGAAACAAGAGCGCGCTGATGTTTGACAAATTAGCGATCAGATTCGGCTCGTCTTCTATTAGAGCGACAGCCTGGGGAGTGAGAAGCGAGTAAAAATCCGCTTTGTTTTCCATATGTAGACTACTTCCTTAACGTGCGATGGCCTACGATATGTTGAATCTGCTGGGGATTCAATCGTCGCATTAACGTATGACAGTTTTATCATCTATTACTGTCACTAATAATCCAGCTTAGAAACCACTTTGAAGCTTTGACGCCTGATTAATTCAGGTTGTTTGGGCATAACAGTTTGATTAAGATGCACATTGTATTGAGTATCAGGCACGCGTGAAAATGTGTTGTTTTGGTACCAATAGTGACGCTTGCCTGCCAGGAATGGTCATCTCTGCACGAGTGGTAATACAGGTAGCTCCCAAGGATTGGGTATATTTACACCAGTGACTCTATTTAAGGGGAAGATACGCTATGCATGTGCTGAGATGTGCGTCATGCGATCTGCTACTGCATGAAGTGCCTGTGGCAAGAGGCTTCAGCGCTCGCTGTCCACACTGCGATAGCCGGGTGATTAAAAACTCGTCCATCAGTTTATCCGGTGAGCTTGCAATTGCCATCGCAGCACTAGTGTTGTTCATCCCTGCCCAGCTCTATCCTTTGGTCACCATTAACCTCTTCGGTGTGCCATTCTCAACCACAGTAACCAGCGGCAGTGTCGTTCTCCTGGATACATTTCCTTTTGTTGGCACTTTAGTCATCTTCTGCGTAGCGATTGCCCCGCTTTTATATTTGTTGACCATATTGGCATCGCACTTTTCTCTCTTCATTCGAAATGCCACTGCGCTGAGATACAGCACAAAAATACTGAAATACATCCGCCACTGGGTAATGGTTGATGTGTTCCTGGTTAGCTTGGCGGTGGGTTGCTTTAAAGTGCGGGATTTTGCAGAAGTGAGCCCGGATGCTGGATTATTAAGTTTCGTCCTGCTCCAAATCCTCACGGCAGTTCTTCTCTCTCGGGTATCCCCAAAACGCTATTGGGATGCTTTTGGCCAATCAAATGAAGCGTGCAAAGAATCTAATGAGGTTAAAGGTGAAGAAGAGACCCTGACCGCTTGCAAACTCTGTGGATTGACACAACATTCCGATCATGAGCACTGCATCCGTTGTGGCACCAAGACTGAACACCGGGTATTCCAAAGCATGCAGAAAACCTGGGCTTCTCTACTTGCCGCTGTTGTCTTTATCTTCCCAGCCAACTTTTACCCCATTTCTATTTTGCTGACCAACGGCAAAAGACTTGAAGACACAATATTCTCGGGTGTCGCCTCCCTCATTAAACAAGGGATGTATGGCATTGCCATTATTATCTTCACTGCCAGTATTATTGTCCCCGTGGCAAAAATTATTTGTCTGGCGTACATCCTGCTTTGTATTCACTTCAAAGTGGAATCAGGCAGGAAGCTTCGAATGAAGCTGTATCGGTTTGTTAAATGGATAGGTAAATGGTCAATGATGGATCTTTGTGTCATTGCCATCATGGTTTCCCTGATTGACCGCGGAAACCTTCTCGATTTCACACCAGGACCTGGTGCTATAGCCTTTGGGCTCGTTGTGGTACTCACTATGATTGCCGCAGAAAGTCTGGATTCTCGACTTATTTGGGACAAGTATGAGCAACGTTGAAGACTCGCAAGTCAAAGACCCTGTGATAAAGAAAGACAAAAGTATCTCGCCACTGTGGATTTTCACCCTCTTAGCTTTTGTTCTCGCTGGCTGGCTGCTTTATAAATCAGTCAATGAAGCCGGTGAACGGATTGAAATCTTCTTTACCGATGCGCAAGGTATCGAGGCAGGAAGAACCACCATTCGCTATCAAGGGCTTGAGGTTGGCATTATCCGGAAAGTCACCCTTTCTGATGATCTAAAAAGCATCTCCGCGCAGGCTGAAATTTACCCAGAGGCCAAAAAGATTCTTCGCCAGAATACCGTATTCTGGGTGGTACGCCCCCGTGCATCAATCACTGGCATCAGTGGTTTAGATGCTCTGGTTACGGGTAACTACATCGCGGTTCAGCCAGGCACAGGTGACGAACGGAATACCTTCGTTGCCGCCGATGAACCACCGGTCAATGCATTTGGCGATGATGGACTGCTGATTCAACTACAAGCACCAGACCTTGGCTCTATCAGCGTAGGTTCCGGCGTTTACTACAAAAAAATCCGTGTGGGCGAAGTCATTGATTACCGTCTAACTTCCGACAAGCAAGGTGTGACACTGTCACTCAACATCAAGAATGAATATGCCAAATTGGTAACAAAGGCATCAAAATTCTGGAATGTCAGCGGTGTTGAAGCCGATATTGGTATTGGCGGTGTTGAAGTCAGCATTGAAAACCTTGCTTCGGTGATCGCCGGAGGCATTGCTTTTGATTCGCCGCCAGAAAGCAAACCAGCAGAACCTTTGGCCATGTATTCGTTGTATCGCTCTATCAACGATACTGACCGCGGTATCATGATTACGATTAATCTTCCTGAAAACCACGGCATTACCAATCCTGAAGCCCCTATCCTTTTTCAGGGGCTGGAAGTTGGTCGCTTGAGCGGCATTCACTTCAACGAAGATTTTAGTGGTACCGAGGCCACTGCCAACATCAACCCATCCATGGCTTGGCTGCTGAAAACAGGAAGCGAATTTCTCATTGAGAAACCGGAAATCAGTCTCGCGGGCGTTAAGCGCTTATCGAATCTCATCACTGGAAACACACTGTCTATCAAGCCCGGACAAGGTGATGACGCCAAAGTGTTCGCTGCCAAAACACAATCCGACTTAATCGAAGCAGATCCCCGCTCTCTACTTGTCACTGTCACAGCGGAGACCAGTTGGGGGTTAAAAGCGGGTACTAAGGTGCTATATCGTGGTGTTCAGGTAGGCTTTGTAAAAGGAACAAAACTCAGCGATCAAGAAGTTAAACTGGAACTGGTCGTATATCCCGACTACAAACATCTGGTAAAAAGCGGCTCCAAATTCTTTATTCTTGGCGGTGCCACCGGGCAAATTAACGCTGAAGGCATTGAGTTTAGCGTTCCGACTGTCGCTCAAATGGTGGAACCGGCGATCAGCTTTACCAGCGCTGGTGAAAATATCCCTCTTGCCGAATACCCACTGTTTAAATCAGACATTCAGGCTCGTAACGCTCAGAAAGCAACCAAAGGCTTTCAGCGTTTCACTCTGATTGCAGACAAACTCCCTTCAGTGTCTGAAGGCAGTCCTGTCATGTATAAGAACTTCACTGTCGGTAAAATTGAGCGGTTTGAGCTCACTCAATCTCGAGTGGAAGTGACGATTCAGATTGAAAACCGTTATCGCCATTTGGTCACCAGCAATACCGTTTTCTGGAATCATTCCGGCGTCGACATCGAAGCAGGTTTAAGTGGCGTGAAGATCGACACTGGTTCATTGAAGTCTATTGTCTCCGGCGGTATTTCTTTTGGAGATATCAATGGCATCGAAAACCGTAACGGGAAAGACTGGAAGCTCTATGATAGCCTGACGGATGCACAAAACCACGGCCTCAAATTGACCTTCTCTGCGGATGATGCAAGTGGTCTTGCGAAAGGCAGCAAAATCAAGTTCCAGGGCGTTGACGTGGGTGAAGTCACCTCTTTAGCGCCGGCATTCCAAACGGAAGGTGTCACCATCAAAGCGATGATTTATCCTGAGTTTTCCGGAAAACTGGCGCGAGCCACCAGCTATTTCTGGGTGGCACAGCCTTCACTGAGTTTGACCAAAACAGAAAATCTGGACTCTTTGTTCGGCTCATACATCTCTGTGGTACCGGGCAAAGGCGACAGACGCGACAACTTCCAGCTTCATAAATCGGCGGAATATTCCGGTGGCCTGTCGCTGGTGCTGGAAAGCGAAAACCGCGGTTCAGTGAGTGTCGGCACCCCTATCCTGTTCCGAGACTTTGAAGTTGGCGCGGTTACGGCAGTCCGATTGGGCCGCTTTGCTGACCGCGTCTTAATGGAAGTGAAAATCAGTGATGATTACAAACACCTGGTGCGCAACAACACCGTGTTCTGGAATCAGTCCGGTGTCGATGTTTCTATCGGTATCACAGGCGCAAATATTCGAAGCGGAACGTTGGAAAGCATCCTCAAAGGTGGCATTGCGTTCGCTACACCGCCGGGAGATAAACTGGCGAAGCCTGCCCGTTCTGACCAGCACTTTCTTCTTCATAAAGCACCAGAGGACGAATGGACTTCCTGGCGAACTGCCATTCCCTACTTCTAAGTCAGTTATCCTTGATACAGCGCGGGCTTTGTCCCGCGCTTTTTTATGCAGCAAGCCGAGGTTCTTACTGGTTTCTCGGCGCTAATCCTTTTACACTTCGCAGTTCAGTAAATGCCAGCAAGAGACCTTTCAGGTGCATCCAAATATCAAGATCCCAGAGTCGTTCCTAAATCAAATCGAACAGATTCTGCCTTCTCACCTTTCTATGACTGATTTCATCGAGTCGTGTAAACGCCCTCTTCGAAGAAGCCTTCGCGTAAATACGCTGAAAATCTCGGTGGAAGATTTTCTTGAACGTGCCAATGAAAAAGGCTGGAATCTTTCGCCTGTGCCATGGTGTGACACAGGGTTTTGGCTGGATGACTACGACGAAGACAATGTACCTCTGGGAAACACCGCAGAGCACATGGCTGGCCTGTTCTACATTCAGGAAGCCAGTTCAATGCTGCCTGTCACTGCATTGCTGGAAAATGACATCACATTGAACCGTGTTCTGGATATGGCAGCCGCACCAGGCTCCAAGACCACGCAAATCGCAGCAGCTTTGAGCAATGAAGGTCTGCTGGTTGCTAATGAATACTCGGCGAGCCGAGTCAAAGTACTTCATGCCAACCTGCTTCGCTGTGGTGTGGTGAATTCAGCGCTGACTAACTATGATGGCCGTGTGTTTGGTGACTGGTTGCCAGAAACTTTTGACGCGATCTTGCTCGATGCACCGTGTTCCGGAGAAGGGACGATAAGGAAAGATGCTGACGCATTCAGCAACTGGAGTCTGGAATCCGTGCAAGACATCGCGAATACCCAGCGTGATCTGATTGTGAGTGCCTTCCACGCTCTGAAACCGGGCGGCACCATGGTGTACTCGACATGTACGCTTAATCACGATGAAAACCAGCATATCTGCCATTTCATCAAAGACACTTTTGATGATGCTGTCGAATTTGAACCACTGAATGACCTTTTTGACGGTGCAGCCGCTGCCTGCACAGAAGAAGGCTTCCTGCATGTGTTCCCGCAGATTTTCGATAGCGAGGGTTTTTTCGTTGCTCGCCTGAAAAAAACGGAAAGCGTCGGTTCTGAGATGGTCAAAAAGCGTCCACGTAAATTTCCATTCCAAAGGGCCAAACCAAAAGAGGCTGATGCAGTAGTTAAAGCACTGGATGACACGCTGGGACTTTCCGTTCCTCAATCATCGAACGTGTGGCTGCGTGATAAAGAAGTGTGGATTTTCCCAGAACAGGTTGAAGATATTCTTCCTGAAATCAAATTTGATCGCATTGGATTAAAGCTCGCAGAAGCCCATAAGAAAGGATACCGCTGGCAGCATGAGACCATCATGGCTTTAGCGAAAGGAAACGAGCCAAAGTGTGTTGAGCTGTCTGTGGCTGACGCTAAAGAATGGTATATGGGCAGGGATATTAGACCAGAAGGCCTGACAGGTTCTGGTGAAGTCATCGTTTGTTACCGTCGTCAACCGATTGGTATCGGTAAATGGGTAGGCAACCGAATCAAAAATGGCCTTCCAAGAGAGTTAGTTAGAGACGTCAATTTATTTATTGAATAGACGATCCCTAAATTCTCATTCATGACACGCCGCGAGAGCCTTGCGCCAGCTAAATTTTGAAGTGTTACAAATCTCCATTTAAACCAGTTAGCGCAAGGCTCTTACGAGCCATTCCCCTAAGCCCGGAACAGGAATCGTTCCGGGCTCTTTTTATCTGACGTTCTTCAACGGAAATCAGTCACAAAAAAGGCCGCTTTCGCGACCTTTCTTTACTCCCTTTCTACCTGCATTACTTAATCAGGTAGATGCCATCTTTCTCGATGCGGATTCTGCGCTCTTTGTACAATCCACCGATGGTTTTCTTGAACGTCGCCTTACTGGTGCGGAACAATTCAAAAATCTGGTCTGGGCTGCTCTTGTCAGTCACCGGCAGGAAGCCACCTTTACGCTCTAGAGTGCGAACAATTTTGTCAGAAAGGTCGTCGACTTTACCTTTACCCAGTTTCTGCAATGACAGGTCAATTTTGCCGTCTTCACGAATCTGCTTGATGTACGCCTTCAGGCTCTTACCTATAAACAGCTTTCCAAAGACTTCTGATTTGAACAGCAGGCCCCAATGGGCGTCATTCACCGCACATTTGTAACCAAGCTCGGTTTCTTCCGCCACGGTCACATGTACCTGATCGCCTTTCTTATAGCGCGCAGGGGTTTTGTCGAGGAACTTATTAAACTTGGTGGAGCCTACGATACGCCCTGACGCATTATCAACGTAAAGGAAAACCAGATAGTCTCTTCCTTCCTGCATTTTAATGCGCTGTTCGCTGAACGGAACCAACAGATCTTTTGGCAAACCCCAGTTCAGAAACGCCCCAACACTCGTCGTATGAACACATTTCAGCTTCGCGAATTGTCCGACCTGCGCCAATGGCTTTTCGGTGGTTGCAATCACATCGTCTTCAGAGTCAAAGTAGATGAACACCTCAATCTCATCGCCAATGTGTGTCCCTTTTGGCACATAGCGTTTTGGCAGCAGAATATTGCCGTATTCCTGTCCGCCGTCTACGAATACGCCAAACTCGACTTCTTTCACCACGGTAAGGTGATTCATCTGACCGATTTTAATCATGGATGTATTGCTCGTTGGTTTCTTAGGGTCTGTTGGCCGCAGTATACGAGATTTACTGACTCATAGTTGCAGTAATTTGATGACAAAAGCTTGATTGGTTCTTTATTGGGCGGGAATGATTGCCAAGCTTGTAGCGAAAAAACGCCACGACAATGCGTGGCGCTCAAAATACTTGATATTCAGAAAGACAATCTACTGATATACCCAAACAGCCTGAAGATGCTCGCATTCAGAGGTCATC